>DASRHX010000082.1:0-6600 GCA_035650295.1 Bryobacteraceae bacterium
AGTAATAGTTTGTGCCGTCGGGCGTGGGGCCGTCGCCAAAGGCCGCATCGGCAAAGGTGAAGCTCGCTTCTCGCGCACCCGGCGTCATCTTGTGGACGTATTGGTTGTTCTTCACGACGTCAATCTGGCGAATCTTCGCCGTGCCTACAATCTTCACCGTCAGCCGCGGCGCTGTCGACGAAGCGGCAATGTCCCCCATCAATACTTCGCCATCGCTCAGCAAAGCGCGATAGTCCATGATGATCGCATCGGTAGCCGCGTACACGTGCCTCTTGCGCATCGCATCCACAATCCCCTTCCGCGTAAACTCCTCGGCCAGCACGCAGGCAAACGAAGTGTGCGTCGAAATGTGATCGGAGCTGGCCTGCACGCCCAACTTGTAACCCTTGGCCCAAGCGCTCCACACGAACCCGGCCGGGCGTTGGCCACCATGCGCCGGCTTGTCACCCTCCTTCCATGCACGTGGCGCGCCGTCGTGTTCGTAGTTCGATTCGTAACCCTGGTAAATCTCCACCATCGGCTCCAGCGCCGCATCGTTGTCGCGCCAGTCGGTGCCCTGCGGCGTCGCTGACGTGTGCGAAGTCGCAATGCCTTCGGTGAGCCGCAAGTATGGATAAAGCAGGCTGCCCGTGTTGACCTCGCCCTTGCGCTCCTTCGCGTCGATCGGAAGTACAACCTTCCCGCGCGTGGCCCAAATGATGTTGCGGTGTCCATTCGGATAGGGCAAACTGCGCTCGTATCCAAACAGCGGCACGAATCGCTCGGAAATGAAATAAAGATCGTTGGACTTCTGCGTGATCCACCAGTTGTATTCATCGTCGTCGCCCATCTGGTGGTCGGCCACATGCGCATAATCCATCTGTGCCGCGTCGAGCGTGTAGCGGTAGAGGTCGTCAAGCGTACCATCTCCCGCGCCGTCGCCCGAAAGCTCGGTGTGCCGGTGCACATCGCCGCGCAGAATGCGGTACGACTTGTTGTTGAAACTTACCCGGTAGCCGCGAATGGCGGCGACATCGGCATCTTCGTTCGGGTGCGGCTGCCGCGATGCAGCACCTGCCACCATCGTTTGCCCGCCGCGCGGAACAAACGCTGACCCGCGGGCGGGCGCCGAGGCCGCGTAGACGTCCACTTCGCCGGGTTGCACGCCCGGCCAGGCGCGATTGTCCGTGGCCCAGACAGCGTGCACTGTGTCGCCTTTCGCCGCAATCGCTACGCGCATGCTGTTGCGGCCCACGCTCGAGGGGAGTGGAATTGCACGCATCCATTGCGAACCATTCCAGGAAGTGAGGAACGACTCCCACTTGCCGCCTGCCGACCAATAGTCCATACGCGCCGTGTTCGTGGAGGTGCGCACGCGGAAGCCCATGTGAAGCCTTCCGGCGCCGTCCGTGATGAGTCTCGGCTGTTGCACGAAACGCCGCATGCCTTCCGGTACCGCATCGGCCGCTGCACCCGGCATCTGCCGCCACGCATTGTCTTCCTTCCATGCCACCGCGATGCGGCGGTTCTTATACAGAACGGTCCCGGCGCGGTCGGTTTGATATGCGAAATCCTTCCCCCATAGTGCTTCCGATTCCTCCCAGGCAATCACGGGAACCCCGGTATTCGTTACCGCCAAGGAAGCGCGGACGCTGAACTTATCGCCTTGCGTGACACGCTCAATTCCTCCTGTCGGCCATTGCCGTGCGTAAATCTGATAAGCCCCACTGCGGTAGCTGTCCCAGGAAATCCACAACTGGCCGCCGCCGTAAGCGGCCGAGGGCGCCCAAGCGTTGCCACCCGCCTCGTTCATCTGTTGTGGCAGGCCCCAACCGCGGCCTTCCCACGTCCGCGCCTGCACCGTGCTCTTCCCATCGCGTAGGCACTGCCAGACGAGCGCCACTTTGCGGTCGCCGTCGCTTGCCAGTTGTGGCCAGATGTTCGACGTGCCGGGCAGCGTCATGCGCTGCGCGCGCGTCCAACGGCCTGAGACATACGTCGTGAGATAGACGTGGAACTCGTTGCCTTCACGCTCGCTCCATGCCGCATGTACCCAACCGCGCGAATCGGTGGCAATCGTCGGTGAATGATGGTCGCCCTTTTCGGTCAGATACACGGGCGCCGATCCATTGGAGGCGGTGACGTAGTCGCCGTCCTTGTCGTAGGTCGTCCACACTGTCCATCGGTCGCCATCGCGAGCGAAGGCAATGGCTGGCCAGTCGTCCTGTACCTTTGCCGCCGAGAGGCGCGTCTCCACTGGAAGCCGTTCCACCAGCGCGTTGCCGCCCAATGCGCTTAGTGGCTTATCGAACGTGATGTCGCCGGCCGCAAAGTCGAAGCTGCCCGCTTCGCTCGTGAACGCAATGCGGGCCGCGGCCCCGCGCACTTGAATCACCATGCCCTCGGGAATCTGGCGGCGCAGATTCGGATCACCCCAATCCGTCTGGCCATACTCGCGCGAGGGGCTGAGCTGGTTTTCAAAATTCGCAACTTTTGTTTGAAACGCAAACGTGCCGTCCTGATTGACGCGATCGCCCTGTGAAAAACGCCACCCTACGGCCCGAAGCAGTTCGCCGCTTTCGACACTCAGACGCCCCGTCCATTGCTTCGCTTCGCGATCGAGCAGGCCCACGCTGATGCGAAATTGCGCGGCATCGGGCGGCAGTGGAGTCGGCTGCGCGCTGCCCGCTGCGGGGCGCATCAGAAGCCATCCGGCGGTGGCGGCGAGGGAAAGGGCGACAAGTACCCAAGCGCTGCGCATTGCGCCTATTCTATCGTCCGTTCGTAAAAGCTCAGGCTGTTGTCTCCCTGTTTGACCAGGCGAAAGCGGTGGAACCCGGGATAGTCATCAGGCATCGCTTGCTTCGCTGCATGCTGCACGACGACAAGGTCGGGCGGGTTTCTCGCAAGGCGCACGAAGGCCGTCTCGTACTCTTCCGGCTTCGTGTAAGGCGGATCGAGGAAAACGATGCCCGCCGGCTGCGCTGCAAGATAGGTCCCGGCCGAGCCATGAATCAAACGAGCCCGCCCTAATGCTCCCAGCGTCGCGAGGTTGTCTTTGATTACCTGTACGGCCGCCTTCGATTGTTCGATAAAGACGACTGGCTTGGCGCCGCGGCTCAATGCTTCGATCCCCACGGCGCCCGTGCCCGCGTATGCGTCGACGAACGGCACGCCTTCCAGGCGCGTCTGCAAAATATTAAACATCGTCTCGCGCAAACGGTCGGGCGTGGGCCGTGTGGCCATGCCCGGCAGCGACTTTAACAAACGGCGGCGGAACTCACCTGCTATTACTCGCATATCAACCTACCTGCACCAATCCGTATCGCCGCTGCCAGTGATCGCGAATATAGAGAAGGGCGCGTTTGCGGTCTTCCTCATTGGGCGGAGAATTGATGAACGACTGCGCTTCGCTGCGCGCGATTTCGAGAATCTCGCGGTCGCGAATGATGTTGGCAATGCGCAGCGTGGGCAGGCCGCTTTGCTTGGTGCCAAAAAATTCGCCCGGCCCGCGCAGGCGCAAATCCGTCTCGGCGATGTGGAACCCGTCGTTCGACTCCACCATGGTGCGAATGCGCTCCTGCGCGCTTTCACCGAACGAGCCCGTCACCAGCACGCAGTAGCTCTGTGCCGCGCTCCGGCCCACGCGCCCGCGTAATTGGTGAAGCTGCGCGAGCCCGAAACGCTCGGCATGTTCGATCACCATCACCGATGCATTCGGCACATCGACACCTACTTCGATGACGGTGGTCGAGACCAATATGTGGATCGCGCCGCTCTGAAAGCGATCCATCACCCGCTCTTTTTCTTCCGTACGCAGCTTGCCATGCAGTAGCCCAACCTTGAAATCGGGAAATTCAATCTCCGATAGATGCGCGTGCATCTTCTGCGCGGCCTTCATCGAAACCGTTTCCGCCTCCTCGATCACCGGATAGACGACATAAGCCTGATGGCCCTGCTGCAGTTGCTCGCGCACCAACTTCCAAGCTTTGGCCAGCTGCGGTTCGGGAATGTGAACCGTCTTGATTGGCCTGCGCCCCGGCGGCATCTCGTCAATGAGCGACGTGTCTAGATCGCCGTAGATGGTCAACGCCAGCGAACGCGGAATCGGTGTCGCGGTCATCACCAGCACGTCCGGATGAACGCCTTTCTCAAACAGCCTCAGCCTCTGCATCACTCCGAAGCGGTGCTGCTCATCTACGACCGCAAGGCCCAGATTCCGAAACTCGACATTCTCGGTGAGCACGGCGTGCGTGCCGATGATCATATTCACAATGCCCTCGGCAATCATGCGTTTCAGCGTTGCCTTCTCTTTCGGCGCTTGCGAACCCGTGAGCAGGATGACCGGATAATTCAACTTCGCGAACAGCTTCTTGAACGCCAGGTGGTGCTGCGTGGCCAGGATCTCGGTCGGCGCTAGCAACACGCACTGATAGCCATTCTCAATCGCGATCACCGCCGCCTCGGCGGCGACGAGCGTCTTCCCACTACCGACATCGCCTTGTAGCAGGCGGTTCATCGGCTGCGGCAGGGCCATGTCTTGCGCGATCTCGCCGAGCACGCGCTTCTGCGCACCAGTTGGCTTGAAAGGAAGCATGATTTTCAGCTTTTCGCGGATGCGATCTGTAAGCTCGAAGCGAATTCCCTCAGCCTTGCGCGCCTGATCGCGTTTGAAGGCGAGTCCACATTCGAGCCAGAAGAACTCCTCGAAGATGAGACGGTAGTGGCCTGGACTGCGAAAGGCGTTCCATGCGCGCAAATCCGAGCCCGCGGCCGGAAAGTGAATCTCGTGAAGTGCCTCGCGCAACGGGCTCAACGCAAGGCGTGTGCGGATGTGCTCGGGCAACGGGTCCGGTGGAATCGCCGTGCGTTCCAGGGCGCGGCTGGTGAGCAAGCGCAAAACCTTCGTCGAAATCTTGCCGATAGCCTCGTAGATCGGAACAATGCGGCCCGTGTGCAGCTCCGCTTCGCCTTCGTCGTCATTCTCCGGCAGGATCTCGAACTCCGGATGAAGCATCGTAATGCGATTCATCGGCCCTTCAGCTTCGATCTTGCCGTAGACGGCGAGCGTCATGCCGGGCACAAGAATATTGGCAAGATACGAGCCATTGAACCACTTCGCAACAAGGCGGCCGCCCGAATCGTCAACCAACACCGCCTCAAACATGCCCCCCGGACGTTTCGAAAAGCGACCCATGCGCAGCGTAGTCGCGGTGTGAATGCGCGCCAAAACTGTCGCCATCTCTCCCGGCGCAAGCGAGTTGATCGCCTTCACGTTGCTGCGGTCCTCGTAGCGAAAGGGTGCGTAGGTGAGCAGGTCGCCCACGGTGCGCAGTCCTTTGGTTTCGAGAACCTCCGCGCGGGCAGGCCCAACTCCTTTCACGTACATGAGCGGGGTGGAGAAGTCCAAAGGGATAGCCCGAACTTATGAGTGTACAATGCGGTTGATGTTCTCCCGACTACCGTTTGTCATGCTAGCGGCCTCGCTGAGCTTCGCCGCCGATTTGAAACTGGGCATTATCGGAACCGACACCTCACACGTGATCGCGTTCACGAAGGTGCTAAACGATCCGGCGAACCCCGATCACATCGCGGGCGCGCGCATCGTAGCGGCCTTCAAAGGCGGCAGCCCGGATGTGGAATCTTCCGCCAATCGCGTAGAAGGCTTCGCGAAAGAATTGCAGGAAAAGTGGCGTCTGGAACTCGTTCCGTCCATCTCCGATCTCTGCGGCAAGGTTGACGCGATTCTGCTCGAGAGCGTCGATGGCCGCAAGCACCTGCCGCAAGTCAAGGAAGCCGCTCGCTGCGGCAAGCCGATGTTCATCGATAAGCCGCTGGCAAGCACGCTCGATGAGGCGCGTGAGATCGCGCGCGTGCTCAAGGCGGCGAATGTGAAATGGTTCAGCACGTCTTCCCTCCGCTACGGCGAAGTGGCCGTGGACATGAAGTTCCCCGATATGACCGGCGCGACCGTGTGGGGACCGGGACCAACCGAAGAACATCATCCACTCAGCCTGAGCTGGTACGGCATTCACGCAGTGGAAATGCTTTATGCGCTGCTTGGGCCGGGAGCGCAATCCGTTTCGATGATGTCCACGCCCGACTCCGACGAAGTGACCGCGACGTGGAAAGGCGGAAAGCTCGGTACGGTGCGGACCATCCGCCCCTACTCCGATTTCGGCGGCGTCGTGTTTCGACCGAAAGCCGTCGTGCCCAGCGGCGCCAAGACGAAGTCCAGCTATGTGCCGATGCTGAAAGAGATTGTGAAGTTCTTCCAGACGGGCGTGGTGCCCGTGCCAAACGAAGTGACACTCGAAATGTTTGCATTCATGGACGCCGCCGAACGCAGCAAGGCGCAGGGCGGTGCAGCGATGAAACTGCGGTAAATCTAGCTGACGAGGTTTGCAGGCGTTCCCGCGAGAAACGCGCGCAAGTTCTCCACGGCGATGTCCATCAGCCGTGCACGCGCTTCCTTCGTTGCCCAGGCCATGTGCGGCGTGACGATGCAATTCTTCGCGCCGATGAGCGGGTTGCCCTGCTTGGGCGGCTCGACATCGAGCACATCGAGCCCCGCGCCGGCTATAACGCCAGTGTTCAGCGCATCGGCGAGATCCTGATTCA
>DASRHX010000083.1:0-3769 GCA_035650295.1 Bryobacteraceae bacterium
GATCGGTATGGTAACAGACGCACGCCCGAAGGCCAGCGTTTCCGATAACGGCGCTATACTTCTCACCTGATGCAGGAAAGTAACGAACGAGCCCACGAAACCAGATTGCGTGTTCGCTATGCGGAAACCGATCAGATGGGAGTGGTCTACCACGCAAACTACATCATCTGGATGGAGGTGGGGCGGGTGGAGCTGTGCCGGTCGATGGGAATCCGATATCGCGACCTGGAGCAGAACGAACAGGTCCATCTGGCCGTGGTCGACGTGGATTGCCGGTTTGCGCAACCGGCGCTGTACGATGACGAGGTGACCGTGAAAGCGTGGGTGGCCGATGCGAACCCGCGCATGGTGCGATTTGGCTATGAGATCCGTAACGCGGAAACCAACCTGGTGCTGGCAACTGGCCACACGCGGCACGTATTTCTGGGAGCGGACATGAAGCCGCGCAAGTTGCCACCGGTACACCGGCCTACATTCGGTATTGAAGAGACATAGAGAGGCATAGAGAAATGAAGAGACGAGCCTTTGTCGCGGGAATCGCGCCCGCAATCTTGCGCGGCCAATCCGCGCGGAGGCCGAATATTCTGCTGGCGATTGCCGACGACATGAGCTATGAGCACACGTCGGCCATGGGCGATCCGGTTGTGCGCACGCCGGCTTTCGATCGCGTGGCCGAGGGTGGCGTGCTCTTCAGAAATGCGTTCGCCGCCGCGCCCGGTTGCGCACCATCGCGCGCGGGGCTGCTGACCGGCCGCCACATCTGGACGCTTGAGGAAGCGGGAACCCACGCGAGCCTGTTTCCGCGCAAGTTTGCCGTATATCCGGAACTGCTGGGCAAGGCCGGCTATTTCACCGGACTTACAGGAAAAGGCGCCGGGCCATGCAACTTCAAGGATGCCGGCTGGCCGCACAACCCCGCCGGGCCATCGTTCGACACGATGAAGGAAACGACCGCGCACGAAGGCATGAGCGCGCTCGATTATGGGGCGAATTTCGGAAAGTTCCTTCAGCAGAAGCCCAAGGGGTCGCCATTTGCTTTCTGGTTTGGCTGCCACGAGCCGCATCGGATTTACAAGAAGGGCATCGGCGTGGCTAGCGGAAAGCGTATCGAAAAAATCGTGGTGCCGCCCTATCTACCAGATACGTTGGAGGTACGCAACGACATCGCCGACTACCTCGCGGAAATCGAGCACTTCAACCTGCACCTGGAGCGCATGCTTGATTTGCTAGGGAAATCGGGCGAACTGGATAACACCATCGTCATCGTCACGGCGGATAACGGGATGTCCTTTCCGGGTTCGAAAGCGACCATGAAGGATTACGGCTGGCACGTACCGATGGCGATCATGGCAAAGGGCCGATTCCGTGGCGGGCGCACGTCCGAGGATCTGGTTAGCTTCACCGATTTAGCGCCAACGATTTTGGAGGCCGCGGGCGTGGCGCGTCCGCCGGGGCAGAACGGGCGTAGTCTGCTGCCGCTGCTGGGCTCGGCGAAAAGCGGAGTGATCGACCCGAAATTCGACGCCGTCTATGCGGGGCGCGAGCGCCACTCGCATGCGCGCCGCGACAACCTGGGCTATCCGACGCGCGCCTTGCGGACGCGAGAGTATCTCTACATCAGGAACTTCAAACCGGACCGCTGGATGGCGGGAGACCCTCCGGCCTATCGCGACATCGACGATGGGCCGACGAAGCAATGGATGATGACGCACCGCGAGGACAACGCGGTGAAAGCGTTGTTTGATTCAGCCTTTGGAAAGAAACCGGCGGTGGAACTCTACAACGTGCGGCGTGATCCAGGGTGCCTGCAAAATCTGGCGTCCGATTCAGCGCAGGCGCCGCTGGCGAGCGAGTTGGGCGCGCGGCTGGACGGCGAGTTGAAGCGCACAAAAGATCCGCGCGTGATGGGGAATGGGGACGTTTGGGATAGCTACCCACGCTACTCGCCAATGCGGCCGGAACTGGGCGGCTTCGCCAAACAGGGCGAATACAATCCGGCGTTTCAGAAGTAGGGGGGCATTAGAGCGCCGCCGACTTTGGATCTTCTGGGAAGCGGCCCTTGTCGTCGACCTCGACGAGCCACTTTTCAAGCCTTGAGCTCAAATCGGCTTGTACCTTCCTGTGCGTCGAGGAGCCCGCCAAATTGCTCACCTCATGCGGATCGGCCCGCAGATCGTAGAGCTCGACATCCGGCTTCCGAGGAGCCATAAAGAGCGATTGCTTTGCATTCAGGTTGCCCGCCGCGTGCAGTTCCTTCATTACGCCGAGCGTGGGATAGCTGGTCTCGATGTAGTTGTTGAACTGCGTATACGGGCGTTCGGGCATGAAGTTGCGGATGTATTTGTAACCGGACGTGCGCACGCAGCGGATACGGTCGACGGTCATGTCGCAGCGGTCGCGCGCGGCGTAAATTTCAGGCCTGGGCTTGGCAGCGGCGCCGAACAGAGGGCGGCCATGCATGGGTTTCGGCATCTCAATTCCGGCGGCTTGGAGAGAGGTGGCGGTGATATCGAGCGAGACGCACAAGTCGTCCCGGACAGTGCCGCCGCGCAGGCCGAGCGATTTCGCCGCGTCGCCCGAAGCCCAAGCCATCATGGGCACGCTGATGCCCGACTCATAGAGCCACTGTTTGCCGCGAATGAGGCAGCGGCCGTTGTCGCCGAAGAAAAAGACGAGTGCGTTATCGAGGAGGCCATCCTTCTTGAGCTCCTCCCACAGCACACCAGCGTCGGAGTCCAGGAGATTGACGGCATCAAGGAAATTGGCGAATTCGTCGCGCACGGTGGGGTGGTCCGGCCAGTAGGGCGGCAGTTCGAGCTTCTTCGGGTCGACGAGATACTTGTTCTCGCGGCGTGCACGCGGGAACTGCGGGCCTTTATGCGGCGCCGTGAAATTGATTTGTGCATAGACAGGCTGGCCCGGTTTGCGGCCGTTCCAGTGGGGACCATCGAAGTCATGCTCAACGGTGAAGTTGAAATCGGTCTTGCCGGAGCCGGCGACGCCCTCGCGAATCCTACGCACGTTGGTGGTGTAGTAGCCGGCCTTCTGCATTCGGTGCGAGATCAACTCGACGCCCGCAGGGAGGCGG
Source organism: Bryobacteraceae bacterium (assembly GCA_035650295.1). Lineage (GTDB taxonomy): Bacteria > Acidobacteriota > Terriglobia > Bryobacterales > Bryobacteraceae > JAFLBB01. The sequence continues at coordinate 3,089 of DASRHX010000083.1, forward strand.
AAGCCGTCCTTGCGATGAGAGCGGTGGTGGTGAGCGCCACTGGCGATCTGGTAGACACCGGTATTGAAGCCGCTACGCGACGCCGAGCAGACGGGCGCGGTGCAGAAACAGTGATCAAACCGTACGCCTTCCGCAGCGATCCGGTCGAGGTTGGGCGTGCGGACAAGGGGCATGCCGTAGCAGCCGAGTTGTTTGCCCATGTCTTCGCCAATGATCCAGATGATGTTGGGTTTGGTGGAAGCGGCGGCGCGCAGGACATGAGCGGCGAGGAAGGCGGGCGCGGCGGCGGAGGCAAGCAGAGATCGGCGATTCATCGAACGCCAGCATATCAAGCGGGGCAGCCTCATTTTGTTAGCATGAAAAGTTCCCCTCATGTTACAAACCGTGCCGGGCATTCTGTCGCGTATCGCGGAGCACAAGCGCGCCGAGATTGCCGGGCGTGTGTGGAATCGCGGGGAGTTGGAGCGCGAGGCAGGACAGCAGGCAGTGCGGCGCCGGGAATTCCGCGCGGCGCTGCAAGCGCGGAAACCAGCAATCATCGCCGAGTCGAAAAAAGCTTCACCGAGCAAGGGTTTGCTGCACGCCGACTACGATCCTGCGGCGATTGCGTCGCGCTATGCGGCGGGCGGAGCAGCGGCGATGTCGGTACTGACGGATGAGCGATTTTTTCAGGGCTCGCTA
>DASRHX010000084.1:0-2239 GCA_035650295.1 Bryobacteraceae bacterium
AAACGAAGGGAACGAAGAAGAAGGCTTCTGTAGACTGTTTGATTCCGGAAAGTCGAGGACGCGGACGAGGACGACCGCCGGGGGAGACGCCTTTATCCCACCGTCGAGCCAAATGCCTATAAACGGTTTTGCGCTTGACCCTCAATCCCGGCGTATCACCATGGCTTGATGAAGGAAAAGAAGGGGCCTCGGGAACATGTGTCCGTGACTTAGCAATGGCGCACCCTCACACGCTGCGTCTGGCCTGGCATGCCACCGCTTTGGTGATGGAGGCCGCAGGCGGTGTTCTCGTTCTGCTGAATACCGTGCGGCTCAACGGCGGTGAGCTGGAGAAGTTCAGGGCGTGGTACTATCACTCCGCGGTCCTCGGCTTTATCCTGCTGTTCGGGGGGATGCTCCTTGCAGCCTTCATGCTTTGGATGGAGCACGCCGCGCATGTCCGATCATTGCGCACATCAGGCGGTGGCACCCCAGGCTCGGCAGCAGTCCCGGTAAGACAAGACATCCGATCAGGCACGGCGGGCGAATACCCACACGATATTTCTGAGGAAGAGGCCGAGCTGAAATTTGAGCGGCTGCTGATCGATGGGATTGGTGCTTTGAGGGGTGGCCAGCGTTTTCCGAAGCCTGTCCCCGTGGTCGCGAGAGTTTTATCGCCGTCGGATGTCCTCATTAAGATTTACGACCTGGAGGGACGAGTGAGGTACAGTCATCGGCGCTGGGGCTATTCCAAATTGCTCAGCAATCCAGACCGGTGCAAGTGGCACGTCCTGGGTAACCCGATATTGGGGCCGAAGCAGTTGATATTCGATCACAGCCTTGGTGTTCACAAACCGCTTATCCAGGATGACATCGTTGGCGTTTCGTTCGTGTACCGGCTCGCTTGACCAGGAATCGAAGTTTAGAGCGGACTCACGTCCGCTGCTACATGTGTTGTGTCGAAGGCAAGTCAGCCGCAGACTTACGTCTGCAGCTACGATTGTTACGCGGTGGCCACTTTGAGGACGCGGGTTTGCGTCGCGCGTTTGCGCTGATTTTCGTCCAGAATCTTTTTGCGCAGCCGCAAATGCTTCGGGGTGGCTTCGACGTATTCGTCGGCGCCGATGTATTCGAGGGCGCGCTCGAGCGAAAGCTTCAGCGGCGCGTCGAGCTGGATGCCCTTGCCGTCACCCTGGGAACGCATGTTGGTGAGATGCTTCGTCTTGCAAGGGTTTACGGGAATGTCATTTTCGCGCGCGTTCTCGCCGACAATCATGCCAGTGTAAACGGCCTCGCCGGGCTCAACCATGAGGCGGCCGCGTTCCTGGTTCATGTTCAGCGCGTAGGCAGTCGCAACGCCGTTTTCGATGCTCACAAGCGACCCGTTCTTGCGCGCGGAGATCTCGCCGCGATCCGGGCCGTACTCATGAAAGAGATGGCTCATCACTCCCATGCCGCGGGTCATGTTCACAAGGTCCGTCTCGAACCCGATCAAGCCGCGCATGGGGATCAGCGCCTCGATGCCGACTTGATCACCGTGATGCTCCATGTTGGTGATCTCGCCTTTGCGATTCGACAGATTCTCGAGCACCGGCCCCATGTTGTCCTTCGGAATTTCGAGGAATAGTTTCTCGATCGGCTCCAGCAGGTTGCCGTCCTTGTCCTTGCGCCAAATGACTTCAGGCCGCGAGACAAGCACCTCGTAGCCTTCGCGGCGCATTTGCTCCACGAGAATGGCGATCTGCATTTCGCCGCGGCCGCTGACGAGGAAAATGTTTGGGGCATCCGTGTCTTCCACGCGCAATGAGACATTCGTGCGCGTCTCTTTGATCAGCCGCTCGCGAATATGCCGCGCGGTGACCAGCTTGCCGTCCTGTCCTGCCAGTGGGCCGTCGTTGACCGCGAACTCCATCTGGATCGTCGGCGGATCGATGGGCACGAACGGCAACGGCTGGCGCTCCTCGTTGTCGGTAATTGTCTCGCCGATAAAAACGTCTTCGAAACCCGTGAGGCCAACGATGTCGCCCGCGTGCACTTCCGGAATCTCGATGCGCTTCAAACCTTCGAAATGAAAAATGGCGGTGATCTTCGATGCGCTTTTCGTGCCGTTGCCGTGAATACACACGACCGGATCGCCGACCTTCACCTTGCCGCTGTAGATTTTCCCGAACGCGATTCGGCCGAGGTAATCCGAATAGTCGAGGTTCGCCACGAGCATCTTGAACTCGACGCCGGCATGCGCGCGCGGCGGCGGAATCTT
>DASRHX010000085.1:0-2149 GCA_035650295.1 Bryobacteraceae bacterium
GCGCTTCATCCGCCGGAACGATTCAATTTCAACGCCAGGTCTCTCACCGTCCGCCGCGCAATCTCCTTCTGCGTGCGCACCGCGTCGCCGTAGTCGGGATTCTCCACCCGCGTCACCCACAGATGCGCCTGATCCGGTAGCCGGATCAGATGCACCAGTACCCTTCCCGCTCCTGCCTTCCCTTGCACCTGCCCCAGGACAATGTACTGCGCCCGCAACTCCTCGGCGATCCGCGCCAGATCCTGCCGCGCTCTCGGCCCCCGCAAACTCACCGCGTTCCCGATCACCTGGTACGTCCCCAACGGCGTCGTCGCCAGCTCGGCTACCAGCGCGTCCGACAACCCTTCCGTGAACCGATCCATCCCCGCATCGCCGCTCTGGTTCTCGAACCGCGCCACCGCAATCCGCACACTGCCCGCTCCGCTCACCCGCTGCCAGCCGTACCAGGCTGCTCCACACACCGCGACTATTGCCACGGCAGCCGCCGCCACGTTGCGCCATCGAAACGGTGCGGCCACCGCGCTCGTCTCGGCCGCCGCGCCCACCACCGTCACCGGCGCAACAAACTGATACCCCCGCTTCGGCGCCGTCTTCACATACACCGGAGAATCCGCCGAATCCCCCAGCGCGCTGCGCAACTGCGCCACGCAATAGTTCAACCCGCTCTCAAAGTCGACATTGGTGTCCTTGCCCCATACCACCTCGCGCAACTCTTCCCGTGTCACCAACTCGCCCGCCCGGTCCAGCAGCGCGCCTAACACGGCCGCCGGCTGCGCCTGCAAGCGCACCGCTGCCCCTTCCCGCCGTAACTCGCGCGCCTGCCCGTCGAACTCAAACGTGCCAAATCGAAACCGTCTTGTGGACACTCTATTCCTTAGTACGCATCTTACCCGCCGGCGTCACAACCAGCTAAACTTCTTTTTATGTCGCACCCCAACTGGCACGGCGTCTTTCCCGCACTCACCACACAGTTCCATGCCGATCAATCGCTCGACATCCCCGCCACCGCGCGCCACCTCGAACACATGATCGCCTCCGGCATCCACGGCGTCATCCTGCTCGGCTCCGTCGGCGAAAACACCGCTCTCTCCGCCGAAGAAAAACTCACCGTCCTCCGTGAACTCCTGCCAGTCGTCGAGGGCCGAATCCCTGTTCTCTCCGGCGTCGCCGAATTCACTACACTCACCGCCGCCCGCTATGCCCGCGACTGCGAACGCATCGGGCTCGACGGTCTCATGGTCCTTCCCGCCATGGTCTACAAAGCCGACCGCCGCGAAGCTCTCGCCCACTTCCGCGGCGTCGCGCGGGCATCCGGCCTGCCTATCATGATCTACAACAACCCCGTCGCCTACCCCGTCGACCTCACTCCCGATATGCTCGCCGAACTCGCTGATGAGCCCACCATGGTCGCCGTCAAGGAATCCTCCGACAACGTTCGCCGCATCACCGACATCGTCAACTTACTCGGCGACCGCTACCTCATATTCAGCGGCGTCGACGACCTCGTCCTCGAAAGCGCCATGCTTGGTGCCACCGGCTGGGTCTCCGGCCTCGTCAACGCCTTCCCTGAAGAAAACCGCGCCCTCTGGGATCTCGCCATGGCCGGACGTTGGGAGGAAGCCCGCACTCTCTACCGTTGGTACACGCCGCTCCTTCACCTGGACACCAAAATCAAACTCGTCCAATACATCAAGCTCTGCATGGCCGAAGTCGGCCTCGGCTCGGAAACCACTCGAGCCCCCCGCCTTCCCATCGTCGGCGAAGAGCGCGGCCAAATCCTCGCCGTAATCCGCCAAGCCCTCGCCACGCGCCCTGTTCTCACCGCCGCTGTGCGATGACCTGTGCGCGGGAATCAAGACCCCAAAACGCGAGATCGGAAAGTGTGCCTTGCATCGGAGCCCCGCCAGTGAATCGGCGTCCATCGGCGCTCGCCGCGCAGCGCACCGTTGGCGAAGGCGCCTACAAGTTTGATCCTGGCCGTTCCGAAATCACCCAAGCCGGGATCGACACGTCCCTCGCAATCGACATCGACATCGCGCCCGGCCAGTTGCTCGCTTTCGCCCGCACCTCTCTTCTTCGCCTGGCTCGCTCCGCCATCGGCCGGCAAATCCGAACTCCTACGTGTCCTCGATTGCCGGCCAAGCAAATG
>DASRHX010000086.1:0-4709 GCA_035650295.1 Bryobacteraceae bacterium
TCGCCTATTGCGCGGCCCCCTTCTTTTGGAAGAGAAAGCCGGATGCCTAGAGACCCGCGAAGGCGCCGGCACGATCGGCGCAGCCGTGATGGTCGCCAGGATCGCCACGGGCGAGGTCGAAGACACGAAGGGCAAGGCCCCCGAAATCGGGCCAAGGGCCGCCAGGCTGGCAGCCGAACGACCACCAACCTCCGAATGAGTTCGTCCCATCGGCCAGTCGATATTTGAAATGGGCCAGTTGGCTGAAAAGAAAAAAGCCCCGATCGGTACGCAATCAGGGCTAGAAGCAGACAGGGTACATGCCCCTAGCCATCGGGTATGTGCTTAGGGGCGAGTCCGATTTTGCAGGTGAGAATGTCCTAATTGCGGCCGCACCACCCAGTCCACCTGCGCGCCGAGCGCAAGGTCGGGCAGTGTTGGCGAAGACGGTTGAGCCCGCGCCGCCCGCACCATTTCTAAGCACTGACGCCGTTCCCGATTTATGGACAGGGCGACCGCTAATCATCGGTGCAATGACCGAGACGCCCGGGGGCACGGCCACGCAACTACATACAATAGCTCGTGTCCGTGCTTATAGTTGGATAGCCTTTGAGAAGCGAGAAGGGTGATGAACTCGCGCCGTCTCAGCCGCGATCGAATGGCATCCGCTGCCCCTAGCCAGCGTGACAGAATAAGCTGATTGGCGAGCATCAAGTCAGGGGCTTGCCGCAGTGCGGGATTTCGGACCGGCTAATGGCAGGTTGGGGTCAGACTCGGACCTCCAGATGTCGAGCCAAAGTCCGGTTTAGCCCCCAATAGCAGACGTAACCAGGCGGCGTCGGCACTTCCGGGTCGTACCACAAGTGGCCCTGGCGGGGGCGCCGGTTGTCGCATAATCTTGCGGCTCAGCCCCGGCGATGAGCGGCGAGACTGGCGCCGCGCACCGCGTACGAGAAAGAGGGCGATAAGATGCTTAGGCTGTTCGCTTTGATGGCAACATCGGTCGTCGTTTTCGGGACATCCGCGATGGCGCAGAAAGTTCAGCCTGTTGCCAAGGACGCGACCGTCTTCAGCTACAAGATCCACTATCTCGAAGCCGGCCGCGGTGCGCCCGTGATTCTACTGCATGGCTCGGGCGGGGAGGGCGCACGCTGGATGCCGACCATCCAGGCGCTCGCGGGCGATTTCCGTGTCATCGCGCCCGACCAGATCGGCTGGGGCGCATCCGACAAGCCGATGACGATCTATCACGGCGGTGTCTTCGCCGAGTTCCTGGCGCGCTTCATGAAGGAGATCAGGGTGCCGAAAGCGGCGCTGATCGGACAATCCATGGGGGCAGGCGTGGCGCTGCAAATGGCGGTGAAATATCCGCAGATGGTGGAGCGCATGGTGCTCGTCAACGGCGGAGGGTTCACCTCGCCGAACGATCCGCCGCGCACGGGGGCGCCCGACTGGCACGCGCGCCAGATCGCAAATGCTGGTACGCTTGCCGAAAGCCGCGAATATCTGGAGAAGATGTACTACAACCACAGCCTGATTAGCGACGAGCTCGTGGAGCGCAACCTCATTCTGCGGCTGCGTTCGGCCTACACGGCGGAATCGGTTCAGACGGCGAACGCGCGCGGGCTCGGCGGCCTTACCGAGGAGCAAGTGCGCGGCATCAAGCTGCCGACGCTGCTCGTATGGGGCGGCAACGACAAGCTCTCGCCGCCTGCCAACGCCGACAAGCTCAATGCCGCGATTTCCGGCTCGCGCAAGGTGCTGATCGACAAGTCCGGGCACTATCCGTTCATCGAGCAGGCGGACCAGTTCAACGCGGCCGTGCGGGAGTTCTTGAAGCCGCAGTCGTGACTTTCCGTTATAGTCGCTCCAGTTCGCTCGCGTGCTCGCGCCGAGAAAGCCAATGGTCGGGCCCCTGCCATGAAGCGGGTGGAGGCGGTGGTGGCGGCTTCGGTGGCCTCGGGGGCGGTGGCTTCGGTGGCCTTGACGGCAGCATTCGGCAACCCTCTCTTAACTCATTCGATCACCTCGTCGGCGCGGGCGAGCAGCATCGGCGGCACGTTCGGGTCAGGAGCGACACCCGCTACCAGAATATCACCCCATAGCTCATCAGCCCACCTACATTTGGAAGAGACACGTCAATTCACCTTTACGCCCGCGAACTTGACCACCTTCGCCCATCGTTCGGTGTCTTCTGCGATGAATCTTGCGAAGTCGGCCGGCGAACCTCCTACCGGCGGGCCGCCCATGTCGATGAAGCGCTGCTTGATCCTGGAATCGGCCAGCGCCGCATTCACCTCCTTATTGAGGAGCGTGATGATTTGCGGCGGCGTGTTCTTCGGCGCGGTGAGCCCGCTCCAGCCACTGGCCCGGGTAGCCCGGCAGATACTGCGCGAGCGGTGGCACGTCCGGCAGCGCGTCGATGGATGTCGGCGTCGTCACCGCGAGCGCGCGCACCGAGCCGGATTTGACGTACTGGATCGACGAGCCGGTGGTGGCGAACACGATCTGCGCCTGGCCTCCGATCAGGTCGGTCATTGCGAGCGACTCGCCGCGATATGGCACATGCAGGAGCTTGACTCCGGACATCATATTGAACAGCTCGCCGGACATATGGCCTGTCGAGCCGATGCCGCCGGAACCCATGTTGATCTTGTCTGGATTGGCCTTCGTGTAGGCGATGAATTCGGGCACGGTTTTCGCCGGCACCGACGGGTGGACCATCATGAGTAGCGGCGAGCTCTGTGCGTGCACGATCGGGGCGAAGTCGGCAATAAAATTGTAGTTGAGCTTCTCGTAGACCGATCCGTTGATTGCGTTGACCGAATTGGCCATGAAAAGCGTGTAGCCGTCGGCGGGTGCGCGGGCAGCCGCCTCGGTGCCGATGTTGTTGCCGCCGCCCGGCCGGTTCTCGACCACGAAGGACTGGCCGAGCTTGTCGGTCAGCCATTCCGCGATCAGGTCGGGCGATGATGTCAGTCGAACCGCCCGCCGAGGTGGCGACCAGGATGCGAACGGTGCGCGACGGATAGGTGTCCGCCCCCGCCACGCGCGGCAGCGCGGGCCACGTCAGGGCGATGCCGGCGAGGCGAAGAAGCCGACGGCGATGAATGTTCATCACGTGTCCTCCCTCGGAAAAGCGAGACAAGACCGACTCGTAGCTTACCGCCTTGACGCGGCCGATGGGAACTGGCCATGGGCGGTGAGAAACTCGATCATGTAGCGGTCGAACAGCCAGGGCTGCTCGATCTGGCAGGCATGGCCCGCCCCGTGCAGGATTTTCATTTCGCAGTTCGGAATGCGCTCCTTCAAGACGAAGGCGGCCTGATGCGTGCCATCCTCGCTGCCGGTCAGGATGATCGACGGGCAAGCCACTCGCGCGTGGTGGTCCTCGGCATCCGGCCGCTTGTGGGCCTCGAATTGATGGATGATCGTCTGCACGTCGGCGTGGGAATTCCGCTCGACAAACATTTCGGCGAAGAAATGCGCCATCGGGGTCGCGCGGAACGCGGGGCTCAAATCCTCGAAGGTGTAATCCCAGCGATATCCGATGCCTCGCTCGGTGTAGCCCTTGATGCGGCGCGGGACGAACTCCTTGCCCGGGTTGTAGCCGGTGCCGGACAAGATAAGCGCCTTGGTCTTGTTCGGCCGCAGATGGTGCATGTGGACGATGATGGCGGAGCCGACCGAACAGCCCACCAGAATGGCCGGCTCGCCCGGCAGCGCGTCATCGATCACCTCCCAGCAGCCCTGCGCTAAGTCCTGCATGGTCAGGCCGGCGTGCGCCCTGGGCGACGTAACCGGGGATGTCGATGGCGATGCAGCGGAACCAGGTGGACATGTGGGCCATCTGGAAGATCCAGCATGACTGGTCCATCGGATTAGGGTGCACGAAAGCCATCACAGGCCCCGCGCGCCCCATGCGCTCGTAGTACAGCGGTCCATCGATGTGCTCGGCCATTGCGTGAGTCCCTCCGCGGTGAAGGTTCCAAGTTTGCTGGAGAATTGGCGAGCTGCATCCTTTGCATGCGAAGCAGGTACGGGCTTGGGCAAGCCGGCAAAGGAGCGCCCCATGGCAACGAGATTACCTGCTTCTGAGCGTGAAGGGCTGACGACATTGGTCGAGGGACGTCTTTCCACAGCTTCGCCGAAGGATGAGCTGGTCAAGCCGCTTGTGGAGGAGGCGCTGGGAGGGCGAAGCGACCAATGCGGTCGGACGACCTTATTGGACGCCCCTCGGCCAGCAGGGGCCAGAACCTCCAGTTCGCGGGGCTCGCGGCGCGTGTGCGGAGCAGGCGAAGCATGTGGCGCGGCACGGCGGCGGCCATCGCCATACCGCGCCAGCAAATGCAGCCGGTGAACTGCGGCGCGTAGCGCCGAACAGGCTCGTTAGGCACTACCGTCACGCTAAGCGTGCGGAATTGCTGGCGGAATGCGCCCCGGCGCATGCACGAGATGATCCGCCCGCTCTTCCAGCCTGCAAACTCTAATTAGTGGCGTCTCTGAATTCCGGAGGCCGCAGAGCGGCGTTAGCAATGTCTCGCATAAAATGCGCGGCTGGCGGCTCGCGTGGAATCTTGGCGATGCCCATTAGCGCCGCTTGCAGCCGCTCGATCTCAGCCCTTGCCTCTATCAGATGTTGGCGCACCCCTGGATCGTCACGCCGCGCTTCGGCGAGTAAGTCGAGGCGCTTGGTCAAATTAGGCTCGGCGAGCTTGCCAATCATCTCA
>DASRHX010000087.1:0-13991 GCA_035650295.1 Bryobacteraceae bacterium
GTGGGCAACGCCTCGATGCGCAACCTGTCGGGCCGTGCGTGAAGAGCCTTGTGGCGTGCGCCCTCCATCAGCTTGAACCGAAGTTCGTATCCTCCCCACCACGGTTTGATGTCTTCGCCGTCCAACCTAGGCTTGGGCTCGAGCCCTTCATCAAAGACGATGTAGCCCTTAGTTGCGAATCGGTCGCGCAATGCGGAGAAGATGCGGCGGCGTGCATCCTCGATGTCGTCAAAGTCGCCGGCCATCGAGAAGTCGAGATCGAGCGACGTGCGTTGCGTGATACCGTACACAAGGCTTAGCGCGTTGCCCCCTTTGAGGACGAGGCGCTCGTACAGGACATCATCCGAGAAAAGCGCGGTGATGGTGACGCGCCGGATTTCCGCGAAGTCCATAGGCCGATTGTAAGTGAGCGGGCGAGCTCTGTTCGCTACAATTGATCCGTTGCATAAAAGTCGCCAAATGAGCGTCCAGCGCGCGAGCGGCGCATTCACGGACGCCCGCATTGAACAGGTGGCCCAATATTGGAACGCCCGTCCGTGCAACATCCGCCATTCTTCCTTACCAGTGGGAACCCGCGAATACTTCGAACAGGTCGAAGCCCGCAAATACCTTGTCGAGCCGCATATCCCGGCGTTTGCCGATTTTGAAAAGTGGCGGGACAAGCGAGTGCTTGAGATCGGCTGCGGCATCGGCACCGACACGATTAACTTCGCACGCGCTGGTGCGCGCGTCACCGCGGTCGATCTCACCGAAAACTCGCTCGAAGTCGCGCGGCAGCGGGCTGCTGTCTTCGGCCTCCAGGACCGGATTCAGTTCGTGCAGGCCAACGCCGAGGAGCTACGCAATTCGGTTCCCGTGGAGCCTTACGATCTCATCTACTCCTTCGGCGTGATCCATCACACTCCGCGCCCGGACCGCGTGTTGGAGGAATTGCGCGCCTACATGACGCCGGCAACGTCGGTGCGAATCATGGTTTACAACCGCTGGTCGTGGAAGGTTCTGTGGATTCTTTGCGTCCACGGTAAGCTCCAGTTCTGGAAGCTGAACCGGCTGATTGCGGAGTACTCGGAGGCGCAAACAGGTTGTCCGGTGACCTACTCGTACTCGCGCACCTCGGGCCGCCGTTGGCTTGAATCGCACGGCCTGAGAGTGGAGCGCGCCTTCGCCGAACACATCTTCCCTTACCGGCTTCCCGAGTATGTGCGTTACGAGTACAAGAAGGTTTGGTATTTCCGCTGGATGCCGCGGCCCCTGTTCCGCGCATTGGAGCGCGCCTTCGGCTGGCATCTGTGTCTGATCGGAACTCCCAACGAAAACTGAGCCGTTACTCCGGTCCCTTCCCTGCCCTCACCTCGGCCGGCGTCCGCTGCCGGTCGAGCTCGCCCAGCTTGAACCGAAAGGTCAACGGAATGCGCTGCGGGAGGTAGCAGACCTTCTCGTCGCATGCCTGGTAGAAGAACTCGCCGGTTGCGATGACTTCGGTCGCGGCGCCCAGTTGTGCCTTCAGTTCGTTGGATTGACCGATCGTCAGTTCGCGCTCGACAGCAAATTGCTTGTCGTACACAGCGACGGTCTCCTTGATCGCGGGAAGCAGTAATTGCCGTGAAGCCGGAAATCGAGGCTTGCCGGCCAGCCAGGCAGGCGTGTCGTTGAGCGTCCATCGCACCGGCAGATAGCCGGACACCTCCGGCGCGTAAACGTGCATACCGGCCTTGGGATCGATCTCCAAGCGAAGCGTGACCACGCTGCCCGGCCAGACCGTCGCGTTGCTGGCGAGGGCGCGCAGCGTAAGGTGGCTCGTCGTAGTTTCCTGCGCCAATCCACCAGAGGCGACATTGAACTCTCGCGTCAGAATCGCGGCCGCGGTCAGGCGCTCGCGGTAATCCTCTTCGAAATATTTCTTGCGGACGACGCCATTGCGATCCAGCAGATAAGTGACCGGAAATGGGACACCATGGAAGGGGCTATCTGCGGGAATGTTCGTGTTCAGAATGCCGAATGCCCGGATCGCTTCCGAGCGTGGATCGGCGAGCAGCGGATAATCCAGCGAGGTCCGCCGCGCGAAGTGAGCGAGTATCGCCGGCGTGTCATAGGTGACCGCCGCCACTCGAATGCCGCGGCGTTCGAACTCATTCGCCTGTTGCCCCAACTCGACCAGCTGGGCTTTGCAGTACGGTCACCAATCGGCTGAGCGAACGAATGCGAGCAGCAGGCCGTGGCGCCCCGTGAGCGACCGCAAGTCGCGAACGCGGCCGGATTGATCGGTCAGCCGGATGGCAGGCACGCGCGCCCCCACATCCGGACCGGTCACGACATGCTGACTCGCTGCCGGCAATGGCCGGAGCCGTGGAGAGACCGATTGGGACACCAATGGCATGCCCACAAGCACCATCGTCATGGTGATTTTGCCGCCTTGCATAGAGGGGTAGCTCCTCCCCCACTATACCGCTCGGTACTTCCGGAACTCTGCAAATGATTCTTGCAAATGGCTAAAACCGTATGATAATTGCTGGTATCGCCATGGTAGATGGGAGTCAGGTGAACTCCCGCAGCGGAACGGGAATAAAACAAGATAGCAAGGTCATGTCCGCTAAGAACTCGCGCAATGTGAGAACTGCCACGTAATCCTCGCGCGGGCGACCGAATTGCTGGAGCATCGATATCGGAAAAATGGGCTCCCTCGCGCATGTTGCTCCGGATGAATCCGGCAGCCGGTTGTATTCAAGCTGGATTAGCTTGAATGGGCAATCGAGAACCATTGCGCCTGCTCAGACTTTCCGTGATGAGTTCGGATGGACTGAGCAGGAACAGGCCGCCCATGGATTTTGGTTAGGCGTTCTCAGCGAGGGGGAACGCGAGCTCTATCTGGACGCGGTGGGCAAGGCCGTGCGCGAAGGATTCGCCACGGTCAGCTACAGCCTCCTGGACGCCTGGGGCGCTTGGCATCCGGCTTATGAAGTGTTGGTGCTGGAGTCGGCGGCGCCGGTTGCCAGTCGTGGCGTCGTGGGAATTCTCGTCAGCGGCGCGGGAAGCGTCACTGGCATGCTCCGGTTTAAGGAAGAGGTTTGGGGCGCGTGGGCCTGCGCGGGTGAGGATTTCTTTGTGGAAGTGCTGGCGGCGTTGACGGCCTCCACGCAGGCGGATTTCGGTTTCGTGGGCGAAATCGTGGATAGCGCCGAAGGGCCGGCCGTGCGCAGCTTTGCGGTTCGGAAAGCAGGAAAGCCCGCGGAAAATTTCGTGGAGCTTGTGCGAGGCACTCCAGGCGAACAGGTTCTGCTTGGGCAGGTCCGTTACTACCCTGCCGGGGTCCAGACTCTCTTTCCGCGGGACCGGTGGCTCACGCGCGAGAATATGCAGGCCTACTACGGCATTCCGCTGCGCGATGCCGCCGGAGTGCCGAAGGGCCTGCTGGTGCTGATGTTTCACGAACCTCAACCGGATGTCGAACGCCTCACGGGGCTGGTCGAACTGGTGGTCAGCCGCGCGTCGGTGGAATTCGACCGGCTGCTGGCCCAACGGAAGCGGGTGGAGAGCGAAGAACGGTTCCGCCAGATCGCCGAAACGATTCAGGATGGATTCTGGGTCATGGACGCGCTCCAAAACCGTCTCACCTATGCCAGCCCATCGTTTGAACGAATCTGGAACTCATCCGCGAGCGAACGTCCCGAAGGGGCCCCGTGGCGGGAATTGATCTCCGCACAAGCTGACTTGCTTCGTGAGATCCCTCTGACGCGCGAGTTCCAAATCGCCGCCGAAGATGGTTCGCCGCGCTGGATCCGCGACCGTTCGTTTCCGGTCATGGATGCCGCTGGCGAGTGCGAGCGAGTGATTGGTGTAAGCCGCGACGTCACCGACGAAAAGATGTCGCTCGAGGCTCTTTGGGAAAGCCAGCAGTTCGTGCTGACAGTAGCCAACGCGCTTCCCGCTCTTCTCTATTTGTGGGATCTCGAGGAGGGACGCCTCTCTTTGATGAACCAGTACTCGCGCGATATGTTCCACATCGAACTCGAACAGGAGACGGCGCGCGATCTAAATCCGGTGGAAGCAATTCATCCCTCGGACCTGGTGAAGCTGCGGGTGCTGCGGCGGCAATTGGCCGGAAGCGAAAGCGGCGTCTCGATCACCACATCGTTCCGCCTGCGTCAGGGCGATGGCGGCTACCGCTGGTTCAGTGGACGGGAAACGGTCTTCCAGCGCGGCATTTCAGGAGCCGCGAAACAGATACTCGGAGTGGCGCACGACATTAGCGAGAACATCCGCCTGGAGCAAGAGTTGCTCCACAGCGCGCTTCACGATCGCCAGACCTCGCTTCCCAACCGCATTCTGTTTGAAGAGCGGCTGGAGCAGGCGGCGCGCCGCGCCCAGCGCGAACCGGGGCAGGTACTTGCGGTGCTCTTATTGGACCTGGACCGATTTCAGCGGGTTAACGACGGGCTGGGCCATAAGGCAGGCGACACGGTGTTGGTGGCGCTCGCGCGGCGTCTCGAGTTGTGCGTTCGAGAAGGCGACACAGTGGCGCGGTTCGGAAGCGATGAATTCGGCGTCCTGATTGAAGGCCTGCAGACACCGGGCGAAGCGCATCTGGTGGCCGCCCGGCTGTTGGCAACGGTGAGCCAACCAGTGGATGGCCTGCCGCAGCCGGTGCACCTTTCCGCCAGTCTCGGGATCTCCCTGTCGGGCGCGGCGGGAGCCGATCCGCGCGAGATGATGCGCGAGGCCGAGATGGCTCTTTCCAGCGCGAAACAGAGCGGCCGCGGAACCTTCCGGGTGTTTGACGCCGCCGAACATCGCGGAACCGAGGGGCGTCTCCGCCTGGAGAGCGAATTGCGCGCGGCAATCCAACACAATCAGTTCGAGCTGCTCTATCAGCCAATTTGCGAGCTGTCCACGGGAAGTGTGGCGGGATTTGAATGCCTGTTGCGTTGGCGCCATCCGGAGCGAGGGTTGCTTTCCCCTGGGGATTTTCTCGACGAGGCGTGGGAAGCCGGTCTCATGGATCCGGTAAGCGACTGGGTGCTGAAAACCGCCTGCGCACGGTTGGCCGAGTGGCGCCAGATGAACTCCGGCATCTATCTCAGCATCAATATCGACGGCCGGCAATTCGCCCAGCCGGACTTCGCGGGCCACATTGCCGTCCAGTTGCGCGATGCACAACTGCCGCCGGGCGCGCTGCATCTCGAGATAACGGAAACGGCGATCTCATCGAACCTCGAAGAAGCGGCGGCACTCCTGAGGCGGCTGAAAATGCTCGGCACCGCGATCATGCTCGATGATTTTGGGATTGGCTTCTCGTCGCTGAGCCGATTGAGCCGTCTGCCCATCGACGCGCTCAAAATGGACCGCAGCTTTCTTGAGTCGCTTGGCACCAATACATCCGATCCCGTCGTGCTGCGGGCGATGCTCACGCTCGCCCGCGACTTGAACATGCGAACCATTGTCGAAGGCGTCGAAACCGCGGAGCAGGCGCACATGCTGCGCGAAGCAGGCTGCCAGTACGCCCAGGGTTTTTATTTGTATCAACCGCTCGATCAGGACGAGGCGGTCCGCCTGCTTCTACGCCAACCAGCCCCGTTTTGCTGAGACGCTCTCTCTACTTCACGCCTTTGCTCAACCGCCGGAAGTATTCGGCCACCGATTCCTGATAGCCGGGAGGCACGGGGCGCGTAACCGTGCTTCGCACTTGGCCCGCGTTCTTGTCGTCGAGTTGGCGGCGTAATTGAAGCTCGATTTGCTCCAGGCCCGCCAGCACCTGCGAGCGTAATTGCTCCACAAGCTCGGGGTTCCCTTTGAAGCGGGCTGGATCGAGCCGCTGCATCTCGCGGATCATGTCGTTTACTTCGCGCGACAGCTCGGGGCTCTCGCCGTTGAGCTCGGAGCGCATCGATTGCAAGTCGCGCATGCCTTCTCGATAGGCCTGCTCGACTGCGCGAGGATCGGCAATGGCGCCGCGGCCGCCCGGAGCGCCGGGCATATACGTGCCGTCGTTCATGGCCGAATCGTTGTTACCTTGGCCACGGGCGCCACCTGTGTAGGTCCGGAACCCGTCGTTGCCGCCTTGGGTTTGGCCGCTTTGCCGGCCGCCTTGCGCACCGGCCGCGCCGGAACCTGGCTGCTGCCCACCTTGGTTCCCTTGACCGCTTTGGCCCTGCTGACTTTGACCTTGCTGCGAGCCTCCTTGTTGCGATGCGCTCTGCTGGCCTTGTCCCCGTTGGCCCTGACCCTGTTGTCCCTGGCTCTGTTGATTCTGGCCCTGCTGATCGCCGGATTGGCCTTGTCCGCGTTCGCCGTTACCCGAGCGCTGGCCCTGTCCTTGCTGATCGCCGCCCTGCCGTCCGGCCGCCTGCATTTGCTGACGCATACGTTCGACCCTGTCGAGCGCGCTCTCCAGGCCCTGCTTCTTGGGGTCCTGCTTACCACCCTGGCCAAGCAGCCTCTGCGCTTCGCGCACCTGATCGCGCAGTTTGTCGATCATCTGCGTCACCGGCTGTTCGCGCAAGTAAGCATACTGCCCCATGCCGTTGCGAATCGCATCGGCGCCGTACTTCAGGCGAAGCCCGAGTTCGTTCTGCTGCATTTCGCCCAGCGCCTCACGCAGTTTGGTCGCCGCGGGACGATCGCCTGAAGCCAGGCTGCGCGCCGCCTCCTGCATATCCTTTTCCAGGCGCGAAAGCTCATCGGCCATACCTTGTTTCTGGCTTGCCAGCTCTTCGTTCTGTTTGCGCGTACCGCCGGGATTCTGCATCGCTTGCGATTGTGCGTTCGGATTGCCAAACGTCTGCCGGAGCTTGTTTGTCAGATCGTGCTGCTGATTGGCCAGATTTTCGGCACGTTCGGCGATGCGGTCCATCCGGTTGCCGGAGTCCTGGCGGCGCATACCCGAGAGCGAATCGGCGGCTTCCCGCAACCGCTCGGCCGCGCGGCGCGCTTCGGCTTCACTGCCGGCTCCGCTTTGTTCCTGTCCAGCCTGTGCCGAAGCGGCCTTGCGCATGTCTTCGGTGGCTTGCTGCAGCCGGTCGAGGGCCTGCTTCACGCGAGGGTCAATCTGATCGGCGGCGCGATTGCGGCCCATCTGCGGGCGGCCTTGCTGCTGCGGATTTTGTTGCTGGCCCTGCTGACCACGTTGGCCCGCCTGTTGTTGCTGGCCAGACTGGCCGCCTTGTTGTCCGGAAGCCGACTGCTGTCCGCTTCTTCCCTGTTGGCCCTGTTGACCCTGCTGTCCTTGCTGTCCACTTTGGCTTTGCTGTTGCTGTCCTTGCTGGCCCGATTCGCCGCGCGAAAGGCGCTCCATTTCCCGTTTCAGCTCTTCAGCCTCACGCCGCAACATCTCCTGTTGCCAGCGCTGCTGGAAGGTCTGCTTGTTTTTTTGTTGTTGCTGGGCCAACTCCTGTTGCCGGCGCGCGAGCTGTTCGAGCTTCTGCAGCGCCTCGTCGACCTCTTTCTCTCTTTCGTTCTGGCCGGAGCGCTGCGAACCAGTTTCATACTGGTTCTTCTCGGTGTCGAGTTCGAGGTCGAATAGATTTTCGAGATCGCGCCCCGCGCCGCCGCCACCGCCTCCACCGCCGCCGCGCGAGCCAAAGGCGACCTGAATCTGACGGAAGATGGCTTCGGCGCGCAGCAGGTGTTGCAGTGCCTTCTGCTCGTCGGGCAATGCGGGTTGCCACTTCAGCCCTTTCAGTTTCTCCGCCGCCGCACCCATTGCCGCGGCCGCTTCCTTCATATTTGTCTGGAAGGAGGCGAACTCCTGATTTTCGCCGGTCAACTCGCGCCGTTGCATGCGCGTCGATAGCGACAACGCCTGGTCTTTCAATTTCGCCTGCACGTCGGAGAGGAACTTGCCAACCTCGGCAGCTTCGGCCGGGCTCTGCTTCTTCTCTTTCATCTGATTGAACGTGGCGGCGATGATCTCCTTCTGTCGGGCGGAAATGTTGTTTTGGTCCTGCTGGCCGCCTCCGCCGCCGCCTCCTCCGCCGGACTGCGCCTGGGAATATTCGCGCTCGAACGGCTGCGCCTCGATGAAGTACATGTCGGTGCGGGCAGTAGCCCGCGCGTCCTTGGCTGTTGCGTACACGGCCACGAGATCGCCTGGCACGAGCTTGAAATCTTCCAGCGCCAGCAGCACGGAGCCCTTCGAGTCGCGCTCGCCCTTTCGCGCCAGAACATTCTTGATTTGCTCGGGACCGCCATTCACCGAGTAATGCAGGGCGACTTCATTCAAACCAAAATCGTCGGAGGCTTCCAATTGAACGGCTACTTCTTCGATCGGGCTGGCCTTGTAATCGCGGCCTGGACGCGAGATGCGGATGTCCGGCGGATTCTCAGTGCGCACCTCGATAAAGAAGTCCTCGGTCAGCCGCACCGGCTCGCCATGATCGATGGCCGCGACATGGTACATGCCGTCTTTGTCGATGCGAAGTAGAGCGCGGTAGCGATTGTCTCCAATGCGCTCGAGCGCCATACGGCTCTGGCCATCCACGATGATTGCGCCTTCGGTGATCGGCTTGTCGGTGGACACTTCGAGCGTGGCTTCCGTGCCCTCCACCGCGCGCAGGTCGCCGCCCTTTTCTTCCACGAGCGGCTTCATGCCGGTCCAAGGCGGGAACTTGTAGCTCACCTTTATGTTCTTCACGCGTGGCAGATCGAGCACGCGAATGGCGAAAGTCTTCGATTGCACGGCGCCGCTCTGTACGTAATACTCGACGTTCTCGGCGAGGCTGGCGAAAAGGAACTCGTACTCCGACCCGCCGGGCGCGCGATTCATCGACACCGGCTCCCATTTCGTGCCGCTGGCATATTTCGCGTAGAGCCGCACGTCGCGCGGGCTGAATCCCATGGGAAGGGCCTTGATCAGTTGATCCGCATTGCGGCGGACGGCGGCGTTGCCCGGCTGAACTTTCAAATCGTAGAACGGCGCGTTGCCGTTCTTGGGCGCGCCGGCCCACAGCAGCGAAGCTCCATGTCCCCAGTAACCCGGACCAGCGACGATCAGATAGACGAGAATCGCGACGCCCGCCACGGCGCCCGAAAGAAATGCGGCCAGACGGCCCGTAGGGATAACCTCTTGTGGCTGGCTCCGCTCGGCCACTCGCATCGTATCGGCGGCCAGCAGGTTAAGGAAAGGATCGTTCGGATTCTCCTTTTCGCGCTCGGCGACGGTCAGCAACCGCTGCTGGAAATCGGGGAAGGTCTGTTCGGCGCGCCGCGCGGCGACAAACTTGTTCAGGCGTTTGATCGGACGCCACAAAGCGAGAACAACCGCGGCAATCACCGCGCTCCACAACAATAGGCGGGCGAGCGTAACAGGCGTACTGGCGAAGGCAAGGGCGTTGAGCACGGCCACCAAGAGCACGGTGACGCCGAGGGCGACTGCGGCCAACAGCAACGCGCCACGAAGGGCAACCCCAGTGCGAAGGCGGCTCTGCATCCGATCGAGATAGGAGTTTAAATCGTCCAACGGCCTCATCATGCCTCCTGCTCTACACCCAAATACCGGCTGGCAACGATGGTTTCCACCACCGCCGCCAGCAGCGCGGCGAACATCAGATGCCACCAGTAAGGATGCACCTGTTCTTCTTCCTTCTTACTAGACGCAGCCGGACCAATTCCGGCTTGCACGGTCTCGCCGGCAGCGCCGCTCCATAGCGACCGGGTCTCCTCGGGGATCAGCCCGAGGTCGGATTCGCGGCGATCCGCATTTACTGCGATCATCTCATGCCTGCCGTTGGCGCGCCGGACCTCGAAGAATCCTTCCCGCGTAACCATGAAACTGGAAGCGCGCGCGGCCTCGGAAAGCGACATGGCCCGCTTGCCATCGGGATCCATCACTTCCACGCCCAGCGCCGTTTCCCGCTGCGTGCGCAGCTCAATGCTCGATCCCACCGCGGCCACGCTTTGCCGTTCGTCGACCCCGGCCAGGTAGCGGGCCGACTGCTCGGCGAAGGCGACAAAAGCGGGAAACTGTGGAAAGTCGTTCGTCAGATTGTCGAGCCCCGAAGCGAACACCACGGCGCGTCCCTCGCCGATCTTCTTCTCATACAGCAGCGGCGTTTCGTCCGTGAGGCGGGCAAGCACGCGAGCGTTTGCGGCCGGGGTGCGAACCGAATAGTAGAAACGTACGCCTTGCCAGCCCGAGGCTTTGGCGATGGGAGCGAAGGTCGTGTCCACATGGCCGACAGTATCGAAGCGCGCGCCATCGCGCGAATAGTACTTGCCTTCACTCACCGGATCGCCTGTAACCGGAACGCGATTGCGGCGTGCCGAGGAAGGGCCTAGAGCAATCATCACGCTACCACCGGTCTGCACGTACTTCGTGAGCGACGCTTCGAGCGACGATGGCAGCGAAAGCACGTCGGCGGCCACAACGAAGGCATAGCGCGACAGGTTCAAACCACCTGCCTGCTCCACGGGCACGACATCGAGGGTGAAGGCCGATTCGCCCGCCGACCCAAGCGCGGCTTTGTAATAGAGCGGCGAGCGCCCGTCGCGGCTCTCGTGAATCATCAGTGCTTTCTTTGGATCCGCGCGTTCGATGGCAAACAACATGCGATCGTCGCCCGGCAGCGCGTCGTTGCCGTCGATGCGGATCTCGCACTTGGCGAATCCGTAGTTGGCCTCAATTCCGATGAACTCGACGGTGGCACGGCCGTTGGCGGCGAGTTCCACTGGTTTCGATTGCAAAGCGCGGCCGTTCACGACCAGCGACACGGTCTTCTTGGCGGCTGGCGATTCGTAGCCGGCAACCGTTGCCTGCACGCGCGCCTTCTTTGTGTCCCAAACAGTGGCCGGCGCGCTGACGGTTTCCACAGCGTAATTCGTCTCGGCCCGGTTGGCCACGGGGTGTAATTTCAACTCGACGCCCGTGGGCAATTGCAGGTCGTTGAAGCCGGCGGGCAATCCGGTGCGTTGAAAATCGCTGAACAGATGCACTTGAAGCGGCACCTGAGCGGCGTTTGAAATGCTTCTGATGGCCCGGGAAAATTCGCCGAAGTTGGTTTTGCCATCACCCGCCTGGATCGATTCGATCGCTGCCCGTAAGATGCTCTTGTCCTGCTCGGGCTTGGTCAACACGTCGGCATTGTTGCCGAGGGAAATCACCTGCGCCCGCGCGCCTCCACCCTTGGCCGCGATAATGCCGGCCGCGCCTTGCTTGGCATCGGCCAGCCGTGTTCCCGAGCGCATGCTGAAGCTGTGGTCTATGCCGACCACCAGGAGCGGCTCGCCGCGATTGATCAGTGCCGTGCTTTTCCAGAACGGGTTGGCGAAGGCAAGCACGATCAGGAACAACAGCAGCAGCCGAAGGGCCATCAGCATCAGATAGCGCAAGCGCCGGTGCTTGATCGAGCTCTGCGTGCGCTGCTCGAAAAACATGAGTGAACTAAACGGCAACGGTTCCGTCTTGTGCTGGCGCAGCAGATGGACGTATATGGGCAGACCGAGCGCGGCCAGTCCGGCAAGAAACCACGGAGCGAGGAAGCCCATCGGCTAGAACCTCCCCTGCCGGATACTCAAATACTCGCGCAGGGCTTCGTCGAGCGGCCGGTCGGTCGGGATTTGGAAGTAATCCATACCGGCACGTTTCGTGTGATCGCGAAGGTCCGTAATGTGTGCGTCGATCTTCTGCCGGTATTCTTCGCGCGCATAGTCGGGCGAGACTTCGAGCGAGTCGTTCGTTTCCATGTCGATGAGAATCGCCGGCCCGCGCAGCTTCGGACGAACCTCCTGCGGATCGAGGACATGGAAGAGGATTACTTCGTTGCCCCGGAAACGGAGTGGCGCAACCGCCTTCACAATGGCCTCCGGCTGCGCCCAAAAATCGCTGATCACGGCGGCGATGCCGCGGCGCTTCATGAACTCCTGGAAATGTTGGAAGGGGCGCAGGAAATCCGTTCGCGCTTTGGGTTCGGCATGCTCGATTCCATGCAGAAGGCGGTGCAATTGCCCCTGCCGCGTCGATGGCGGAACGAAATTGCGTACCTCGTCGTCGAAGACGATCAGGCCGCACGCGTCGCGCTGCTGCGTAGCCATGTAGCTGAGCGACGCCGCCAGGTAGCGCGCATAGTCGATCTTGCTCACCCCGTGCGAGCCATACGCCATGGAATTGCTCGCGTCGAGCATGACGGTCAGCTGCGAATTGGTTTCGCCTCGATAGCGCTTCAGAACAATTCGCTCCGAGCGCGCAAAGACATTCCAATCCACCTGGCGTAAATCGTCGCCCGGCGTGTAGCTGCGATACTCGGCAAACTCCTGCGAGAAGCCGAAGTCGGGGGAACGGTGGAGGCCCGCCACAAAGCCATCGACCACGGTCTTGGCCACCAGATCGAGGCCGTTGACGGCGGCGAGCACCCTTGGTTCCAGGAATCGTTGCAACACGCTGGTGATGTCTCTTTCTTCCGCGGTCAGACCCGCGGCGGCGGAACTTGCTCCAGCACCTGCTTCAACAGCGCATCCGAGCTCAGGCGTTCGCTCTCGGCATGGAAGTTAAGCAGAATGCGGTGGCGCAGGACCGGGATGGCAAGCGACGTAATATCCTCATACGTAACGTGGTAGCGCTGGCGCGTCAGCGCGCGGGCTTTGGCCGCCAGCACCAGAAATTGGGCCGCACGGACGCTGGCGCCGTAGTTCACGTACTTCTTGACGATATCGGGCGCCTCGGTGGTCGAAAAGCGCGTTGCGCGCACAAGGTGAATCGCGTAGCGGGCCACTGAGTCGGCGATCGGCACCATGCGCACCAGTTGCTGGAAACCAAGAATCTCTTCGGCGCTCGTAACCACATCGAGCTTTGCTTCATGCGTCGTCGTCGTCAGGCCGATGACGGCGAACTCATCCGCGGCGCTGAGGTAATCGAGCACCGTGTTAAACAGGAAGCGGTCCAACTGCGCTTCGGGCAGCGGGTAGGTGCCTTCGAGTTCGATCGGGTTCTGAGTGGCCAGCACAAAGAACGGCGCCGGCAGTTTGTAATGGTTGCCGCGGACCGTGCAAGAGCGCTCCTGCATGGCTTCGAGCAATGCCGACTGCGTCTTGGGCGGCGTGCGGTTGATTTCGTCGGCCAGCAGAATGTTGCCGAAAATCGGCCCCGGCACGAAGGTCCAGGTGCGGCGGCCAGTGGTTGGATCTTCTTCAATGATGTCGGTGCCGGTGATATCGGTCGGCATCAGATCGGGGGTGAATTGGATGCGCTTGAATTCCAGCCCGAGCGTGGTGGCAATGGTTCGCACCATGAGGGTCTTGGCGGTTCCGGGAAGGCCCGTAATCAGGCAGTGTCCGCCGACAAAGAGGGCAATGAGGATCTGCTCCAGAACGTCTTCCTGACCGACGATCACGCGGTGCACCTGCGAGGTAATTTCGGCGTAACACTGCTGGAACCGGTCGACACGCCCCTTCAATTCGGCGCTGTCCAGATTCACTTCCGCAATCGTCGACATGTGGTTATTGTTTCTCCTTTTGCCCAGCTTGGTCTGCGTTCAACTCAAGCATCAATTTCTGCGCGGGACGGAAGCCAGGGGCGGCTTCCAGCGCCAGGAAAACCTGCTCTTGCGCCTTCGACTTCTTCCCTGCCTTGAGATAGGCTTTCGCCAGATCGTAATGCGCGGCGGCCGGATCGACCGGCGCGCCTGCGACTACGGCTTCAAACTCGCGGATCGCATCCGGCGTACGGCCCAGCGCCATGCTCAGCTCGCCAAGCTTGCGGTGCATCGGCTCGTCCTTCTGCGGATAGATGTAGTTGATCTTGGTGAGCGACCGCGCCGCGGCAGCCTGGTCGCCCGCCTCTTCCTGAAGCGCGGCCAGCTTCTTTAACGTCTCCGGCATCTTGCCGCCCTTGTCGGCGTATTGCTCGAGCGTCTTGCGCGCGCTGGCCTTGTCCTTGAGCTGCAGGTATGCTTCCGCGGCGGTTTCGTAGACGCTGCCGGGTTCGACGAAGTCGGGATAGATAGCGATCAGCTCTTTTGCTTTGTCGACAATGGCCGCATGATCGGAGGCTCGCTTAAGCGCCGCCA
>DASRHX010000088.1:0-6062 GCA_035650295.1 Bryobacteraceae bacterium
TCCAGCAAATCGACATGAGCGTTTCGGCGCGCCAGAATCTGCTCTGTGTGCCGTCGTTGAAGCGGGAACAGTGAAACGGCGCCACGTGCAGACGCTTCGGGCGGCTCGTCCCTGCATAGAGACCTGACATGCCGGAAGCAAGCGATTCATCACGGTAACGGCGCTTCCGGTATCCAGCTCGAAGAGCCGCCGCTGCCGCTGGAATTTGGGATCGAACCAGCATTAAAGGAGCACAGACATGTCTAGCCTTAAGAAACTGTTGATCGCAGCGGTCGGACTCGTGTCGCTCGGCCTGCTCGCTGCACTGGCGCCACTCGTCAGCCGGGGGCAAGTGGGGCCAATCATATTCCCTGAGCGCGGGACGTTTTATCTGACGAGAACCACGCACAATGGCAGCCAAGCACGGTCGGCCTGTGCCACCGGCTACCACATGGCGTCTCTGTGGGAGATTTTCGATCCTTCGAACCACAAGTACGATCATGTGCTCGGCCTCTCCGGCCCCGATACCGGCGCAGGCCCCCCGACGTATGACGGACATATAGGGGACAGTCTTGGCTGGATCCGCACTGGATCTCTCGCTCAAGTAGAGTCAGGCCGGCCGGGCCGGGTTCACTGCGGGGGGTGGACGCGCAGTGATGCCGTTCTCAATGGAACCGCAGTGGGACTCATTGGTAGTGACTGGACCACACCCGGAACCGCGATCAGTCCGTGGCATGCCATGCAGGTTCCTTGCAACTCCTATGTTGCCGTGTGGTGTGTGGCCGATCGCGATCCTGGGCGCTGAACCGTGGAGGAAACGAAAATGTTGAGGATCTGTACCGCTGTTTTGTGCCTGGCCATCTGTGAATGCGCGGCCCTGACACAAATCTGCATCAACCAAGGCGGCGTTTCCGGCGATCTTCTCAACTACCGGATCTGCAACGTTCCGGATATTGATCAGGGGCGGACGGACAATGGTGTCGTCGCCGGTCTTCCGATTGAAGGCAGGATGTATTGCGTTCCGACTCCGGCTGCAACGACCGGGCCAGAATTCAACTTGTTGGGCAGTGCCGCTCGAGGTGAGTCTATGCGTTTGTGCGGCTCTTCCCTGAACGGCAACTACCCCGATTTCTGCACGGTCAACTTGAGCGCCAGAATCGAGTCGAACGTTGTGAATTAACTCGTCAGGAGAAGCTCCAAATGAATTTTCCAAAAGTATCTATGTCTTCGGCGCTTGTGTTCTGCCTATTCTCAGAAGGACGTCTGATCGCCCAGCCCCAGAACCCGCCCCTTAATGTGAACGTCCAGTCGCCGTTGCCACTTCCAGTGGTGGAAATGGGTGTCAAGTCTCGTATTCCTGTGACGCTTGTTTCGACCTTCGTCGCTGATGACAATGGCTGCGCGGCGAACAAGGATCTCGTCATCCGAGAAGCGCTGCCAGACGGGAATCTCGGCCCGCTTCCATTCGAAATACCCGTAGGAAAGGAGCTGATCATCACTGACCTGGCGTGGGCCGTGGGACGGCTAGGCTCAGATTTCCGAGTTGGCTCTTTATTCTTTCGTTTGGGAGCTAGAAATAAGATCAATGGGGCGGACACCGATCTCGTCGAGGCGAGCGTGTTCATTCCGCAAGTATCCGCCGAAGCCCTTTCCTCGATGGTCGTTGGGGGCGCTACCCACCTGCAAACCGGGGTGGCCGTTTCCAGGGATGCCAGAATCTGTGTAAGCGCCCGCCAGGATTTTTCTTCTACTACTAGTTTTTTTCGAGTGTTTCGATTTACGGTCCATGGCTACCTCAAAGACAAGCCCTGAGATTCTCAGAAACGCAAGAGGTTGCCGAAAGCATCAAGGAGGAAACAAGATGTTGAGGAGCTGCTCTGAGTGCCGTCGTTGAAGCTGGAACACAGAAGGCGCCGCACTCTTCAACAGCGCTCGCTCAATCAGCTCGACCGGTTTCATGGTCGGTTTGCCGTCGATTGGCCGACGTTTTCTTCTCATGCCAGAGTGTCGATTGGTCGATTGGTCGGCCGTGTTTGCCCGAAATTGGCGGGTACGATCTGGCCGGGACTGGTCGTTCCTCAGTCAATTCTTCGTTCTGGATGGACAAACATCCAAAGCAGACCCACACCGAGCATGAAACCGGCGGCGAAATCGAGCGCAGCCACCCAGCCGAATCGAGCGGCTAGATAAGGAGTGAGAACGGGCGATAACGCGCCGCCCAGGTTAGTGCAAGTGTTGAGAATGCCGGCAAGCGTGCCCGCATATCGCTCGGAAATGTCGTTAGGCAGAGCCCAACTGGAGACTGCAGCAACGCTGTTACAGCCGGCGGCAACCGCCAAAAGGCCGATAGCGGAATAGGGATCTTCCATTCGGGATCCAACGACGAGCAACAGGCACGAGCAGGTGGCGCAAATCAACACCGGAAGGCGGCGACCCCACGGGTGCCCAATTTTCCGGACCATCGCGTCAGAGACAAATCCCCCGAGCGGTGCGCCAATCAGAATGGCCAGGAATGGGGCTGTCGACCAGTAGCTGCCGGCCATCACAGGCAGCTTGCGCACATTGACCAGATAGAGAAAAAACCACGTGTAAAAGATATAAGTCACGTATCCCAGCATGAAGTTCGCAATCACGAGTGCGGGGATGCTGGCAGAGCCGGACAGACGGCTCCAGGGAAACGGCCCTTTATGGATTGATGGCGCACGGTGGGACTGAATCAGGGCCAATTCAGCCGCGTTTACGCCGCGGTGTTCAGACGGATTCTCAGTGGATTGCCAATGCCAAATCGCGGCGACCGCCAGGCCCAGAACGCCGCAAGCAAGAAAGGAGGTGCGCCAACCCCAGTTCGTCATGCTCCAAGCGATCGCCGGCGGAGTGAACGCGCCGCCGATGCCGACCGCTACCAGAAACAGGCTGCTCCCGCGTGCCCGCTCCGGAACCGCCATCCAACGCCCGATCATTTTGTTGGTGCACGGAAGTGCGGGCCCTTCGCCTATGCCAATGAGAAAGCGAACCAGCCAGAAAGCGATCGCCACCGGCACCCAATTTCCTGGTCTCAAATCCGGTGCAATGGCGGTGAGCGCCGTGAACAGCGACCACCAGAGAATAGCCAGCGTAAGAACTCGGCGTGCGCCGAATCGATCTCCCAGCCAACCCCCAGGCGCCTGAAACAGTGCATATCCCAGGGCGAACGCGCTCAACAGCGAGCCGATTTGAATATCGCTGAGCGAGAATTCCTGCTGGATATATTTCGCCGCGACGTTCATGTTGAAGCGATCAACGAACGTCAACGTGACTACCATCAGTAACAGGGCGTACAGCCGCCAACGGATGGAAGTCGGTTTAACGAGTCCGGGGACGACTGTGGCCAAAAGGCTCCTCGGGACTGGCCGGCAATTGATAGCCGGGCGCCAGTGTTTTGATGCGATAAACACTTCCGCCGGCCGTTATGTAAAGGGTGGTCGCTTCACTGCCGCGGCCAAAGCCCACGTTGGTCGGGCGTTCGGGCGTGGGCAGGTGGGCCAGTTCCTCGCCGCCGGGAGAATAGACACTGATGCCGAATCGCTTTTCATTGCGCACAGCGGTGAAGAGATTTCCCACGGCATCGCACACCAGTCCGTCCGGTCCGTCCTCCGGAGCATAGTTGACCAAGCGCCTTCGAAACGTCGCGGAACCGTCGGCATGCAAATCGTAGGCGGCGAGTTCCATGCGGCCTTTGCGTGCAGCTGTACCTTTCGGCAGACGGTCAAAGCCAAGGAGTCCATCGTCGTTCGTGACCACGTAGAGCGTTTTCTGATCGGGTGAGATGGCCACGCCATTAGGCTTGCTGGCATCTGTGATGATGCGGTGCACCTTGCCATCCGGGTCCAACCGGTAGACCGCCATAACCGGCTGCTCGATAGGCTCGTGCCCCAGATAACGC
Source organism: Bryobacteraceae bacterium (assembly GCA_035650295.1). GTDB lineage: Bacteria > Acidobacteriota > Terriglobia > Bryobacterales > Bryobacteraceae > JAFLBB01. The sequence continues at coordinate 3,902 of DASRHX010000088.1, forward strand.
GGATCGCTGAAATAGATTCGGCCTTGGACATCGATGGCAATATCGTTGGGCGAGTTGAATGGCTTGCCTTCAAACAGGCCTGCCAGTATTACGCTCTTGCCCGTCGCCAAGTCCGTACGGGTAATACGGCGTCCGCCGAAGTCGGCGCCTTCGGCTGCAACCATGCCGCCTTGCGCGTCAAACTTTAGACCATTGGACATGCCGCTCGGCGAGCGGTACACAACAGTCTTGCCGGACTTGGGATCGTACCGAAGGATGTGGCCGGCTTGCATGCCGGTCTCGGTAGTAAACGTGATGTCGCTGAAGAATACAGTGCCATCGGGCGCGACGGCCACGCCTTCTGTGAGGTGACCGCCCCCATAAATCTTTTCCAGCTTAGCCCCAGGCGCAAAGACTTGTGCCATCGCTGCCGTGGCTGCGAACGCTGCGAACGCCATCAGCAGCCCGAGGGGTAATTTCATTTCGATGAGATATTATCACGTGGAGTTATTTATGAAAGCATGGCGATTTTATGGTTTCGGGGACCTTCGATTAGATGATGTGCCCATTCCCGCGCTGCGGCCGCGCCACGTCCTGGCGCAGGTTTTAGTGGTGCAGCCAAGCGTCACGGAGGCACAACTCGCGGCCGGCGTGCGAACACTTGCCTTCGACCGGATCAAGAAACGCCTGGAGACCGAAGCGCCGGTTCAGCTTTTCGGCCATGAGTTTTGCGTGCGGATTGTAGAAGTGGGCCCTGGCGTTACCCGCTTCAAGCCTGGCGACCGCGTCGCTGCCCGCGCTAAACTACCCTGCGAGAGTTGCCCGCTCTGCGACTGCGGGCGCGGTCACCTATGCCGCAAGGGTCCGATCATCGGATTTCAACTTCCGGGCTGCTTCTGCGAGTATGCCGTGCTGCCTGAAATCGCGCTGACCCTGGTCGATGGCCGAATTTCCGATAGTGAGGCCGCGTGCCTGCAATCGCTGAGTGATAGCGTCGCGTCTGTCGAGACGGCCGAAATCAAGATCGGAAATTCGATCGCGATTATCGGACAAGGCAGCATGGGCCTGGAGTGCATGCAGATTGCCAGGGTAAGTGGCGCAGGCAGAATCATAACTGTCGATGTGCGGGATGAGGCGTGCGCCATGTCGAAAGAACTCGGTGCCGATTACGCCATCAACGCAGCCAAGGATGATCCAGTCGAAGCAATCCGCGCATTAACCGATGGCAACGGCGCGGACATCGTATTTGAGTGCGCCGGCGGCAGCCCGAAGCAGGGAATGGCTGGTGTGCAGAGCGTGTTTCAGGCCATGGATGCCGTGCGGTCCGGCGGCAAGATCATTGGGGTCTCGTGGTTCGGTTCCCCGTTTGAGCTGGATGTCGACCTGCTGCGCGAGCGTAGCTTGCGGTACCTGTTTCCGGATATCAGCACGCTGGAGCACCTGCAGCATACCGTCAATTTGGTTGCGGCCGGCCGCGTGCGTTTGAAACCCACCATCACCCATATTTTGGAGGGGATTGAAAACGTACCGAGGGCGTTTGAAATTACCGCGAACAAGGGTAAGTTCCAAGCGATCAATCCCGCGCAGGTGAGGATGGTGGCATGAACCCGCGCAATCGTCTGCTGAAATTCGGTACCGGACCCCTGTCGGATGCGCTCGATAAGGGCGGAGCGATGGATCATGAGATGCGTCCGTGGTCCGCTAATGCCCGCATGGCTGGGCCGGCCTACACGGTCCAGGTACACACGGCGGATATTCTCATGGTAAGTAAGGCGCTGGCGGAGTGCCCGGCGGGGCACGTGCTAGTCATCGACGGCCACGGTGAAAAGAACACTGCGTTGTGGGGCGGATTGACTACGCTCTCCGCGTGGCGCAAAGGCCTCGCGGGCATCGCGGTGGACGGGGCGATCCGTGATCTGGCCGACATTCGGGCCAGCAAGTTGCCGGTGTTTGCACGGGCCGTTGTTCCCAATGCCGGGGGCGCGCAATATGCGGGGACACTGCAGTGTCCGGTCGCGTGCGGAGGGATAGTAGTTCATCCGGGCGATTGGCTGGTGGGCGATGCCGATGGCGTGGTGGTGATTCCGATCTCGCGCCTGGAGGAATCGTTGGAGAAAGCCACGCGCATTATGGCAGCGGAAAAGCAGATTGCAAAGGCCATCCGGGCTGGCATCGAGGTTGC
>DASRHX010000089.1:0-11806 GCA_035650295.1 Bryobacteraceae bacterium
CTCGTTGGGCGCCGCGGTAACGGACGCGAATCACACGATGGTCCGTTCCCGGTTGAACGGTGAACTCAGTTTTCAGATTTCCGCCTTCGGAACCGAAGATCAGGTCAACGCCTTCATATAGGTTGCGGTACGCCACCGCCGCGTAGGTGGGAACATCCGGTATTGGCCGCTGTCCCTCGCCGCGCAGATAGTTGACGTGCGTGGTAAGTGGTTGCACTCCCTCTATGCGAGACGACCGGCGCGAGCCTGGAAACATCATCTCCACGCGATCGCCATCCTGCGCCAGGACGATCCTGTCCGGTTCAAGCCAGGCCTTCAGGCGTTGGGAAAACGCGAGGAATTCCGTTTCCGATTCAAACTGGCCCTTATTTGCGATCAAGAAGGCTGGTGAAGAAGCGAGTGCCGGTGCGGATGTGGGGGTGAATCCTTCCGCAGGCTGCGGCTGAGCCGGTGTAGAAATGAGGATGAGGCCGAGAACAAGGCCTGCCAAAGACTGGATCCGGGCGGATACCCTAACGTTCGGCGTTTGGGAATTCATAGCTCCACACGTCTATTCGTCGGGGTAACGGTTATTCCTTACGCAAGACTTCGCCTAGACCTTAGTCTGGTGGGGCTATTCGTAGGGCCCGTGAAATGCGTCACTTATGCGCCGATGTACTTCGCGTACCACCCGCGCGCTACGGCCACATCCGTGGTCCCTTTGATAATTGCGCGTCCATCGGGGAACACGGTGATCTCGAACGGCGGCTGAAAGAAGCGTAGGGCGAACTCATTCGAACGCACTTGCCCGAGGGGGCTTAGCCGCCGCCCCAGTTCGGCAAGATCCAAGGGACGGCTACGCTCATGGATCTGCACTGCGTTTCGCCCACATAGGGAGACGGGGGCGCGGTGTTGGCCATCGAGCCATTCGAACTGTCGCAGACCGCAGGCGGGGCAATCGGGTTGCGGACCCGGCTGGCGTGTCTGGCGGATGGCGCCGGTCCAGAGATCGAGTGTCGTGATTCGCCGGGGCAGGGCCGCCGCGTTGCCCGATAGAATCTGCATCGCCATACTGACCTGAAGGGCGCCAATGGCCGTGGTAACCGTGGTAAGCACGCCGACGGTTTCACAGGTGTCCTGAGTTCCAGCGGGAGGAGCGGGATAAACGCAGCGCAGGCAGGCGGTTTGGCCCGGCAGCACGGGCATGGAAAGACCATAGGAGGAGACGGCCGCCCCGTAGATCCACGCAATTCCATGCAGAACGGCGAAATCGTTGATCAGGTAACGGGTTTCAAAATTGTCGCAGCCGTCTAGAATGAGGTCTACTTCCGAAAGCAGGTCGCCGGCATTCCCCGGAGTCAGATCGGCGACCTCGGCCTCGACGACGATCGATGAGTTGATGCGGGCTAAGGCTCGTTGCGCGGCGATAGCCTTCGGTGTCGCTTCGATCGCGTCGGACTCCTCATAGAGCCACTGCCGCTGCAGATTGTTCCACTCCACGTAGTCGCGATCGATCAGGCGAAGGTAGCCTATGCCGGCACGAGCCAGCGCGGCCGCATGGTAGGAGCCGAGAGCCCCGCATCCCACGATGGCAACGCGCGATTGCCCAAGCCGAGCCTGTCCGCCGGGTCCGAGCGGGGCAAAGCGCTCCTGGCGGGAATAGCGGTCAGGGGAGGCCATCAGCCTTCATCCTAGCAGTGGCGCCGCAAGGTCTCTTTCGTCGCCGCGGGATAGGCCCACGCTATGATGGCGTTAGTGGCGCGATCCCGCAGCCGATGGGCGGCCAGCACAGTAGCCATCCTGATTGCCCTGCTGGGTGCTGTCCCGCAGTTGGCGGCATTGGAGTGGGAAGGGAGGGGTTTGTCCGCGATCCGGTTTGATCCTCCGGTCCAACCGCTGCATCAAAAAGAGTTAGACGAAATCCTGCAACTCAAGCCGGGAAATGCCGTCGATCGTGTTGTCCTTCGAGAAGCCCTTGCGCGGCTCTACGCCACGGGCCGGTATGAAGATCTGCAAGCCGACATGGCCGCGGAAGGCGACACGGTTACACTTACCATTCAAACCAAGCTTTCCTGGTTTGTCGGCCGCGTCAGCGTCAGCGGCGTGAGCGAGCCGCCGAACCAGGGGCAGCTCGTCAGCTCCACGAAGCTACAACTCGGTTATCCCTTCGCGCTCGAGGAGGTGAGGGCGGCTTCGGAGAACCTGCGCGCCAAGCTCGAACGCAACGGCATCTACGACGCACGCATTAATCCCGTTCTGGACTACGACGAAAATACCCAGCAGGTGCATGCGGATTTTCAAGTGGCTGCCGGCCCGCGCGCCCGATACGCCGAACCCGTCATCACCGGGGCGGCGCCAGCGGAGGCCGCGGCTCTGACCAGAACCTCGCGTTGGAGAACCGTCCTCGGTCTACTTGGCTGGAAAAAAATTAGCGAGACAAGAACTTTGCGCGGCGCGGAACGAATGAGGCGATACTATGCCGACCGGGAACGCCTGCTTAGCGACGTCGAATTGACCGAACTGCGGCACGATGCGCGAACGAACCGTGCCACGCCCATGATCAAGGTGGTGCCGGGACCGGCAATTCAAGTACGGATCGAGGGGGCAAAGGTCGGCAAGTCCAGACTGCGGAAGTTGGTACCCGTTTACCAGGAGCAATCAGCCGATCGCGACTTGCTCGTCGAAGGCATGCGCAACCTTACCGAATATTTTCAGAGCGAAGGCTACTTCCGGGCAACGGTAGACTTCAACTCGCGCGAGTCCACTCCGGGCCGGCAGGAGATCGTGTACACCGTCGACCGCGGTCCTCGCTACAAGCTCACCAATCTGGACTTTGCAGGCAATCGCTATTTCGACCGCGGCACGATTCGCGAACGCATGGCGATTACTCCGGCCACTCGAGTGCGCTACCGCAACGGGCGCTTCAGCGAAGCCCTACTCAACGGCGACGTCGCTTCGATCCGCGAACTGTACCTCTCCAATGGTTTCCGCGACGTCAGCATCGCGCCGCGCGTGACCGAGCATGGAACTGGCGACTCACAGACGCTGCAGGTTCTGGTGACCATCAGGGAAGGCGAGCAATGGCGGGTAGCAGAGTTTGTTCTGGACGGAGTCGCGGACACGCACCTGGAGCAGGTACGCGGATTGTTCAGCAGCCACGAAGGCGAACCGTTCAGCGAGGCCAGCGTGGCGCTCGACCGCGACCAGGTACTGAACTACTATTACAACCGCGGCTATCCGAACGCTCAGTTCGATTGGGATGTGGAGCCGCTGGCCGGCGCCAAGGCGGTGCGAATTCATGTTCGCGTCGACGAGGGCAAGCCGCGCTATGTGCGCGACGTTCTGGTGGGCGGCTTGGACAAGTCCAATCCGGGCATGGTGTACGAACGCCTGCGATTGCAGCCCGGCGATCCGCTCTCTCAGGCGGCGATCATCGAGAGCCAGCGGCGACTGTACGATCTGGGGGTGTTCGCGCGAGTAGACACGGCCGTGCAGAACCCGGACGGTGAAGAGCCGAACAAGTTTCTTCTGTTCCAGTTGGAAGAGGCGCGCAAGTATTCGTTAAACGTCGGCCTTGGCGCGGAAATCGCGCGCATCGGCGGCGGCAACAATTTCGACGCGCCGGCCGGCTCGCCCGGCTTCAGCCCGCGCGTCAGCTTCGGAGTATCGCGGTCGAACTTCCTCGGCTACGGACATACCCTGGCGGTTCAGACCCGCTTGTCCAGTATTCAGCAACGCGAGCTGGTCACGTATCTGGCACCGCAATTCAAGGGTGTGGAAGGGCTCGCCCTAACGATCACAGGGTTCAACGATCTTTCGCGCGACATCCGCACCTTCACCAGCCGCCGACAGGAGGGCGCCGTTCAGTTAAGTAAGGTGTTGTCGCGCGGCAACACGGTGCAATCGCGCTTCACTTATCGGCGGAATACGGTGGATGCCAACAGCCTCAACATCGCGCCGGCATTGATTCCCATCTTCTCGCTGCCCGTTCGCGTGGGAATTCTCAGCGGCACCTTTATCCAGGAACGGCGCGACGATCCGATCGAATCGCGCCGTGGCTACTACAACTCGGTGGACATTGGCCTTGCCAGCCGCGCCTTTGGCGGCAGCACAAGCTATGCCCGCCTGCTGGCGCGCAATTCCAGCTACTACCAGGTATATAAGGATGTGATCCTGGCCCGGTCCACCACCTTTGGCTGGCAGTACAACCTGAATCCGCTGGCAGTCGCCGGAGAGAGCGAGGTTGAGCTCAACATTCGCGAGCCGATTCCGCTGCCTGAGCGCTTCTACTCCGGCGGCTCGTCCACCCATCGCGGATTCCCGGAAAACCAGGCCGGCCCGCGTGATTTGACAACGGGATTTCCCGTCGGAGGCGCGGCACTACTCATCAACAACGTGGAGCTGCGGTTTCCCCTGCTTGGGGATAACCTCGGCGGCGCCTTGTTCCACGATATGGGCAATGTGTTCTCCCAACTGAACAAATTGACTTTCAATTGGAAGCAGCCGAGCCTTGTCCAGTTCGACTACATGGTGCACGCCGCCGGCATTGGCTTTCGCTACCGCACGCCAATCGGGCCAGTGCGCTTCGATCTGGCATACGTGCCCAATTCACCCAGTTTCTTTGGCTTCCGTGGAACGCGCGAAGAACTGATCAATGGCCAGGGCGAGTTCGTGATGCAACGTTTGAGCCGATTCCAGTTTCATTTTTCCTTGGGGCAGACCTTCTGATGCGCACGATTCTATTTCTGCTCGTTATTCCGGCCGCCCTCGCAATGGCCGAGCGAGTGGACCGCCTGGCGGTAGCCGTGGAACGCTCGGCGATCATGGAAAGCGAGATTCTTGACCACTTGCGTGTGGCCGCATTTCTTGAGGGCAAGCCGCTCGATGTCTCGTCGCGGGCGCGGCGCAGCGCCGCCCAGCAATTGATCGAGCTCACGTTGATCCATCGAGAAATGCAGTTGAGCCGCTACACGCCGCCGGGCACCGAGATCGCCGTGCCGCTGCTCAAAAAGTTCCGCGCCGACCATTATCCGGACGAGGCCAAGTATCTCGAAGCGCTGGCCGCAAACAACCTGCGCGAGAACGACCTGCTTCGCAACCTGCTGCTGCAGATCACCATTACGCGCTTCATCAATTACCGTTTCAAACCTGGCGTGCGTGTCGCAGAGAACGAGGTCGAAGACTATTACCGCACTTCGTTCGTGCCGGGATGGGAGAGCGTGAAGAGTCCCGTACCGGTGCCGCCCCTGGAAGAGGTGCGCGAGGAGATTGAAACGACGCTCACCGACCAGAAGGTCGATGAGGCGATGGACGCCTGGTTGAAGGCCGCCATGGCTTCGGTTCGGATCGTCTATCGCGAGGAGGTGTTCCGGTGAGACGGCTTCTTCGCTCCTGGTGGACCCGCGCGCTGGTGACTCTGCTCCTATTAGGCATCGCAGGGTATTGGGTTGCCTGGCAGACGCTCCAATCTCAGTGGATGGCCGAGCAAATCCGTCTTCGGGTACTCGCCGAGATCGAGAAGGCAACCGGCGGGCACGCCGAAATTCAACGCTTCTCGATGGATTGGCGGCGGTGGCGGGCGAATGTGGATGGCCTTGTGTTACACGGAACCGAACCGGCGGGAGCGGAACCTCTACTCCGTTTGCCTAAGGCCGCGGTCGACCTGAAGGTGCTGTCGTTCCTGGACAAGAAAGTGAATGTGGCGGCCGTGCGGGTAGAAAATCCTGAAGTCCATCTGATCCGCGACGCGCAGGGCCAGTGGAACTTTCCGCAGCCGGCAGCGGCGCGGCGCCGCTCCAGAGCGCCCGTGGAAACCGTGCTCGACCTTGCTATCGGGGAACTGGAGATTCGCAGGGCTCGCGTACATTATGAGGACCGCATAGTTCCCGTGGATCTCGTAGCGCGCGAGGTTGAGGCGAAGCTGCAGTTCGAGCGCGCCACGCGCGCCTATGCCGGTTCTGTCGCCATGCGCCAATCGACGCTCGCCGAACCGCTCGCGGTACCGGTCAATTTCGATCTGCGTGGGCCCGTGCGATTCGATTCCGCCGGCATGGATATGACTGGGGCCGACGTTTCGCTCGGCCAAAGCACCGCCAAAGTAAATGTCGTGCTGCGCGACTGGAACTCACCGGGAGTCAATGTCGAAGGCGAAGGCACTGTCCTGGTCGCCGATCTGCACAAGCCGTTGCGCCTACCCATCGAGCCAAGCGGCAAGGCCCGTGTGAAGGGCCGCCTCACAGCAGGCGCGGGGAGGCCCTGGACCGCCGCTGGAACCGCATCGGCATCCGGTTTGGGATACTCGACGCGCGGCATCCATATCGGAGGCGCCTCGGCCGACGCAACCTGGAAGGCGGAGTCGAAACTGGTGATGGTGGAAGACCTGCGAGCCTCCGCTTTAGGCGGTGCCTTCTCGGGCCGCGCCCGCATCGAGAACGGCGCGAAGTTCCATGTGGAGGGCACGTCGTCGGGCCTTGAATTGGAGCAGCTTCACGGGATTCAGAAGCAAACCACAAAGTCCGAGATTCCGCTCGTTTGGGCGGGCGTGGTCAGTGGACCAATCGTCGTGGACGGTACCGTCAATGCATTCCGCGCCGATGTCGATCTCTCCATCGTTCCGGCGGAGCAAGACGCTCCTGGCAAGCAGCCGGTCCGCGGCGCTCTGAAAGCCAGTTATGAAAGCGCCCGCGGCGAGGTGCTCGTGGAGGCGGGGCATCTCGAGTTGCCGCATACCAAATTGAATGTAGAAGGCGACCCAAGGCGGCAGTTGAGATTCTCCGTGTTGTCTTCGGATCTGAACGATTTTCTGCCCGCGCTGCGCATGCTCTCCGAACGGCCGCCGGCGAGTCTCCCCGTCACCTTGGACCGGGGACAGTTGCGCAGTGACGGAACATGGAACGGCTCGCTCGAACATGGCCGCATCGCTGGAAAGTTGAGCATCGGTCCCGCCGTAATCGAGAACCGGAGGATTGAGAGTCTGGAGACCGAATACACGCTGGAGCCCAACGGATTGACGCTACGGAATGCGCGCCTCCATGCCGCCGAGGCCGTTGTCGAGGGCGACGGCTCGATTGCCTTCGAGGCTTGGCAGCCTCAACCGGCGAGCCTCATTGCGGGGAACCTGCGCGTCAGCGCGCCTCGCATTGAACCTCTCCTCGCACTGGCCGGAGCGGCCGGGGTTCCCATCACGGGGGCGATTCGGGCTTCGTTGCGGCTGGAAGGAACTTACGGCTCGCCCGCCGCCTCTGGAAAGCTGACAGCCACGAACGCAACTGCCTGGCAGGAACAGATTCAATCGCTCACCGCGGACTTTCGCGTTGCGCGGAACGAGGTCGAAGTCTCCTCGGCGTCTATTGCGGCGGGTCCCGGTCGTGCCACCGCCTCTGTGTCGGCGCAGGCTCCAAACGGCGATTGGCGTTCGGCCATCGCCCAGTTCAAGTTTTCCGGGCAGGATTTCACGCTGCAGCAGTGGAAGTACCTCGAATCAATCCGCAAGGGTTTTCGCGGCGATCTCGACGCGGACTTGAGCGGCGCCATCCGGCTTACGAATGGCGTGGCCCGTGTGAGCTCAATCGAGGGCCGCGTGCTCGTGCCGAACCTGCAGGTGGAGAACATACCTCTCGGTGAAGTGGGCGCCGATCTGGCAACGAGAGAGCAGTTGGTCACCCTGAAGGCCTCAGCGACCTTTGGCGGCGCACAGATCAACGGAACCACCGAATGGTCTCTTGGATCGACCGGATTCGGGCTGGGCCAGTTCAGCTTCCGCAACGTGACCCTCACCACGTTCCAGGACCTGGGCATCATCGATCCCGCAACACAACTCCCCGCACGCGGGGTATTCGAAGGAGAAATCGGGTTTTCTGGTCCGATTCTCGATCCCCTGAACTGGACTGCCAACGCCAAGATTACGCGCGCCGAGTTGCGCCCGTTCCTGCGCGACGCGATCACCGACCAAAGGCGCATTGCCGAGGCCAACCGATTCGCGCTGCGCAATGACGGCCCGCTGATGGCGTTCATCGATAAGGCCGGCGTCCGGCTCACGACAGCACACATGGTGGGCGAAGGCACCGACATCCAGGTCGGGGGAACCATTGGCATCCAGGGCAGGTCGCCGTTGAACTTGAACATCCTAGGCAAGATGAACCTGCCCGCGTTGTCGATGGTGGAGCCCGATCTGCTTGCAACCGGGGGGGCACAAGTGGACGTGCAGATTCGCGGCGAGTTCGAGCGGCCGCAGATTCTTGGTTCCATGGGCCTGCAGAATGCATCCTTCTATTTAAGTGGTGTGCCCAACGGTTTGGAGAAGGTGAACGGCACGATCCGATTCGACCGCAACCGCGCCACCATCGAAAAATTCTCCGCCATAACCGGAGGCGGTGAACTCACTCTCAGCGGTTTTGTCGGGTTTGGCGCCACGCAGTTGATCTACCGTTTGAATGCACATGCCAACCGCGTGCGGCTCCGTTACCCCGCGGCTGTTTCGACGACCTTTGACGGCGATCTGAATTTGACAGGCACGTCGGTGCAGAGTGTACTCTCCGGTACCATCGTCGTCAACAGACTCGGTTTGAATCCGAAGACCGATCTCGGCAGCATTCTCGCCGAAGCCGCGCGCTCGGCTCCAGTCGATCCGATTCAGAACCGCTCGCTGCGCGGCATGCAGCTGGATGTGAAGATTGGCACGAGCCCCGACGCCGAGCTTCAAACTTCCCTTACCCGCGATATTCAACCCGAAGCCGACCTGCGCTTGCGCGGAACAGCCGCTCGCCCCGCCTTGCTCGGGCGCGTCTCAGTGAATGAAGGTGAAATTCAGTTCTTTGGCAATCAGTATCTGATCACCCGAGGCGAGATCGGTTTCTTCAATCCAGTCAAAATCGAGCCGTTCATGAATCTCGACCTCGAGACCAAAGCGCGCGGCATTACGGTCACCATCAATCTCTCCGGCCCGCCGAACAAGCTGAATATCAGCTACCGGTCCGATCCGCCTCTCCAATCGAACGAAATCGTGGCTCTCCTTACCGTGGGACGCACTCCGGCTTCAGCCACCACCGCGGGTTCCCCGTCCGCGCAAACCGGAGGACTCCTGCAATCGGGAGGGAACTCGCTGCTCGGCGCGGCCATTTCCGCTCCGCTCACGGGTCCAATCAATGACCGGCTCCAGCGATTCTTCGGTGTCTCCCGCATCAAGATCGATCCTGAGTTGAATACGATCACCAATACCCCGCAGGCCCGTCTCACCATTGAGCAACAGCTCTCGCGCGAGATCACGGTGACCTACATAACAAACTTGAACCGCACGCAAAACCAGATTGTCCGCATGCAGTGGGATTTCTCCCGTGATTTCTCCGTTCTCGCCGTTCGCGATGAAAACGGAATCTTCGGCATCGACTTCCAGTACCGGAAGCGGTTCAAATGAAACTTCGTGCGCATCAGGACCGGCTGAAGATCGAACATTCGATCATCGGCGGATTGCGGCCTGTGCTCGTGCGGCTTCTCAACGCGACCCCTGAAATCCGCTCCATCGTTCCCGGCGTGATCCGTCCAGTGCGCGATGCCAAGGGCAAGGTGCGGATTCGCATCACCGTCCCGGTCGCAAACGGATGGAAGGGAATTGCATTGGCCGCCGGCGCGCGGCAGGAGCTTTTCTTCTCAACAGCTTTGAGCCAGCCAGAGCTTGAAAAGGCGCTCGATAATGCCCTTGATAGTGGCGTATCCGCTATACTATAGATTCGAATTTCTCCAATCTGGCAGGACCCGACCCTCATGTTTGACCTCTTCCGTTCCCGTACGAAGTCCGTGCGTTACTTGCTTGGCGGCCTATTGTCCCTCGTGGCGCTCTCCATGGTCGTCACCCTCATCCCCGGATTCGGCACGCCGAGCAACCCTAACCGCGACGTCCTCGCCACAATTGGCGACACCGAACTGACCTCACAGCAGATCCATCGCGCGCTCTCGATTCAGATGAGAGATGGCAAGGCCACCCGCGATTCGATCAAGTACACGTTGCCGCAAATGGTCAACCAGATGATCGCCGAGTTCGCCACGATGTATGAGGCGCAGCGAATGGGCTTGACGGCTACCGACGCGGAAGTGGTCGACCAGATCCGCGCCCTCATGCCGCAGATGTTCCCTGATGGCAAGTTCGTGGGTGGACAGGTGTACCGCGGGTTCCTCGAAGCCAACGGGATGACGGTGAACGAGTTCGAATCCAACGTCCGCAAGCAGATCGTTCTGCGCAAGCTGCAGGCTGTGGCGTTTGAAGGCGAAGTCGTCAGCCCGGCGGAAGTGGAAGCTGAGTTTCGCCGCCGCAACGCCAAAGTGAACATGAAAATTGTTCAGTTCTCACCGGAGGAGTTCTCCTCGCAGGTTTCGGTTCCGAAGGCCGAAATGGAGGATTTCCTAGCGAAGAACAGCGCACGCTTCCAGACGCCGCCCAAGCGGGCATTCGATCTCATCGTCGTCGACGAGCAGAAACTGGGCGAAACCATCCCGGTGAGCGATGCCGCGCTGCTGCAGTCCTACAACGAGCAGAAAGAGCGCTGGCGCAGCGAAGAGCGCGCCAAGGTGCGGCACATTCTCATCAAGGCCACTGAGGCGGCCGACAAGCCCGCCGCAAAAAAGAAAGCCGAAGACATTCTGAAGCAGTTGAAGGGCGGCGCCGACTTCGCCGAACTGGCCAAGAAGAATTCCGACGATCCGGGCTCGAAAGAACGCGGCGGCGATCTGGACTGGGTCACTAAGGGACAAACGGTTCCCAATTTCGAGAAGACGGCCTTCTCCCTCAAACCCAAGGAAATTAGCCCCCTTGTCGAAACTGAATTCGGCTTCCACATTATCCAGACGATGGAAAAGGAAGCGGGCCGTGTGAAGACATTCGATGAAGTGAAGGGCGATCTGGCGACCGAAGTCCGTCGCCGCCAGTTGTTCGAGAAGATGCCCGCGTTGGCAGATCAGGCCCGCGCGGAGTTGCTCAAGACCCCCAAGCAGGCACAAGCAATTGCCGCGAAGTTAAATCTGAACTACGCCCACGTGGAACGCGCCGGCTTCGGCGATCCGCTGCCGCTGATTGGCGTTAGCCAAGAGTTCGATCGCGTCATCTACAGCGCGACGGTGGGCAGTGTTACCGATGTGATTCAGTTGCCGGGTAACAAACTCGTTATCGGTGTCGTGGATCAGATTTTCCCGCCGCAGCCGGCCAAGCTTGCCGATGTCGAACCGCAGATCAAGAGCATGCTCCAACAGCAGAAAGCTGCCGTGATGGCGGAAGCAAAGCTGCGCGAGTTTGAAAACAAATTGAAGGCCAATAACCGGGACATCCTCAAGGCTGCCAAGGAAATGAATTTGAAGGTGGTGGATTCGGGTGACGTCTCGCGTACCGATGACATTAAAGGCATCGGGAGCCCGATGATCTTTGGCGAAATCCTGTTCACCCACCCCGCTGGCTTCGTTGTCGGCCCGTACCGTGTCGCGCAGCGCACCTTCTTCTATCAGGTGGCCGGACGGAAGGAGGCCGATATGGCGGAACTTCCGATCCAGCGAGAAACGATCGTGACGACGTTGCGCGGCCAGAAGTCGCAGTCCCGCCGCGAGCTGTTCGAGGACGGCCTGGTGCAGGCGCTCACCAAGCAGGGCAAGATCAAGGTGAGCCAGGATGCCATGAAGCGTTTGCTAGCCGCCTACGGCGCCGCCTAAATGGCCGAATCGCTTCTGGATTTTCTGCGCTCGTTAACCAATCCCGAGCGCCTCATTGCCCTACTGTCCACTGTGCTCAGCGGCTGGCTGGGATACATTGCGCTGTTTGGAATTGTATTCGCGGAGACCGGACTCCTTA
>DASRHX010000090.1:0-5868 GCA_035650295.1 Bryobacteraceae bacterium
CGTGATCCGTGTCAAACGGGAACCGGTATACCAATTGATCGAGCGATTCCAGATAATCCTTCTCCGCTTCCTTCCAACTGGGCATGCGGCGAAACATTCCGCTCGTCAGCCGCTTCCTCTGCACGCTCCCGGGCGCCTTGAACCGTTCAATCGGAATTTTTCCCGCGCAGTAGAAATCCAGCAGATCGTGAATGGCGAACGTAATGTCGTCGGCCCAATCCATCACCTCGGCGGTCAGGCTCTGGCGGAAACCGCTACGTCCCTTGCGCACCCATTCGAATATTTCCTGCTCGGAGTGGTAGGCGCCCCACTTTTTCGTTTTCTCCGGGTTCTGCCCGTGGGTCCACGGGTACTTGAGAATCCCATCCAGCGTGAGCCGCGTCAGGTTCAACCCGCTTCGCGCGCCTTCTCCCTGTCTCCACGCGTCGCTTGAGGCCAGTCGCGTCACAATCCGGAAACTCTGCGCATTGCCTTCGTAGCCGTCGTCGACGCCGGCCTCGCGCACTAACGTGTCCAGTTCTTCCTCGGCGATATGGCCGAACGGCGGATGCCCGAGATCGTGCGAGAATCCAGCCGCCTCCGCCGCTTCCGCGTCTAAACCACCCAGCCGTTCGACCGTGGCCGGATTGTTCGCCAGCAATCGCTCCGCGATCCGCCGTGCAATCTGCCCTACTTTCAGGGAATGTGTCAGCCGGTTATGAATTACGTGCCCGAGCGACGGTGACAATACCTGTGTCGTCTCGGCCAGCCGCGCGAACGCGCCGCAATAAAGAACGCGGTCTCGATCTCGCTGCCACGGGGTCCTTCCGTCGGGTACCGATTCTGTCTGGAAACGCTCGGCTGGCTCAGCGCTTCTGAGAGATTGGCTTGCCAAGTTTCACTCGCAGACCGGGCGTGTAATCCAGCAATCCGGAAGAAATCATCGGAAGCACAACTTCCAGCACGTCGGTGTCTCGCAATTCCGGCTGGAACTTCTTCTTCAACACCGATTGCACCATCGGCTTCACGTCCACAGGGCGGCCATTCTGGCCGCGCACATAGCTCAATACCTGCTCTTGGATCTGCGTGAGTAGCTCCCGTTCCATCATGACAATTCCAGCATATCGTGTTTTCCGCGATTTTCATCCGATTTCGTATTTCTTGAGGATCTCCGTCCACTTCCCCTTCGCCTGCAGCACCATCTCCGCCACTTCGCGAAACGCGCCGTCGCCCCCGCGCGCCTCGGTCACGTAGTGCGCTTCGTGCTTCACTTCCTGCCTTGCATTCGCCACCGCAATGGCGAAGCCGACGCGATGGAAGCATACGATGTCGGTCAGGTCGTCACCCATGTACGCGATGTTCTCTCGCGGCACCTTGGCGTCGGCGATGATCTCTTCGAGCGTGGCGATCTTTTCGTGATTTCCCATGTAGCAATACTTGAAATGCCCGCTCTTGGCCCGCATTTCCGTCGCCGTCGATTTCCGTCCGCTGATCAACCCCATCGAGATCCCGTGCATGTGGAACCACTGCAGCGCGATACCATCCAGGCAGTTGAAACCCTTGGTCTCGTCCCATTCGCCCGACTCAGTCGGTACGAAGTAAATCTTGCCATCAGTTAGTACGCCGTCGACATCCACCAGCATCAGTTCCACGCGCTTGGCGCGCTCCATTACCGTCACGATAGGTTCTCCTGGGAAATGCCCCGCACTAGAATAGGAAGTAACTTGCGGCCACTTCTCGAACGGGTTCGCGAAACCATTTCACGTTATAACATGCCCGCTCCGGGCGGCTCCGGTAATGCGCGGCTCGGCGTGGCTCTCTCCGGCGGCGGCGACTCCGTTGCTCTCCTCCACATCCTTCTCCGCCTCGGCTACCCCCTGTACGCCCTCCATCTGAACCATCTTCTGCGCGGCGAAGAATCGGAACGGGACGAACAATTTGTCCGCCGCCTCTGCGTCTCCCTTGGTGTGCCCCTCGATGTCCGCTGCGCCGCCGCCGCGGCCCCCGGCGGAAATTTGGAGCTGGCGGGCCGCCGCCTGCGCCGCCTCTACTTCGCCGACGCCATGGCCGCCCATTCGCTCACCCACGTCGCCCTCGGCCACACCCGCTCCGATCAGGCCGAAACCGTGCTCTTCCGCCTCCTCCGCGGTTCCGGACCAAGAGGCCTCGCCGGAATCCTCCCCATGACCCGCGAAGGCCTCATTCGCCCGTTGATCAATCTTTCGCGCGAGGAGATTCGCGGCTGGCTCAAGGCAGAAGGCCTCGCTTGGCGCGAAGACACGACCAACCTCGATACCTCGCGGCAAAGAAGCCGGATCCGCGCAGTCACCCTTCCCGCCCTTGCCCGCGACCACAACCCTGAGGTCGAGCAGGCCCTCGCCCGCCTCGCTCAGCTCTCCTACGATGACGAGCGCTACTGGGAAGCCCTCACCCGGCGGCTTCTTGCCCGGCACTTTCACCCCGGCCCTGCCGGCTCTCTGGTCGCCACCGCGCCCGCGGTCGCCAAGCTCCCGCTCGCCGTCCGCCGCCGTCTGCTGCGCGCGGCCATGGACTCCGTCCGCGAGCCCGGCCCCGAGCTCGGCTTCGACCATATCAATCAGGCGCTCAGCCTCCTCACCTCACCCTCCGCCTCGGCCACCCTCCCTGGCCTGGTACTGGAACGCTCCTTCGACCGCCTTCGCGTGTCGCGTCCCAACCCCGCCGCGGCCATTCACGACACCCCGCTCCGCGGTCCCGGACGCTGGCCCGTCGCAGGTGGCGAGTTTATATTGGATCTGCGTGTATATAATACGGATGGGAGTGGTTTGGACCCAGCAATCCTGGATCAGCCGCTCTTCTTGCGCGGTTGGAAGCCCGGCGACGGTTACCGCCCGGAGGGCGCGGCTCGCCGCCTGAAGCTAAAAGAGTTGTTTCAAAGAGCAAGAGTCCCATCCTGGGAACGGCCCTCATGGCCGATCTTATGGATGAACGATCGCATCGTGTGGTCGTGGCAGTTTGGACCCGCCGCCGAGTTTGCCGCCGCTGCTTCAGCGGCCCAATCGGTCCGGGCCGACTTTCTGCCACGAGGGCAGAATCGTGAAGCCGATGAATCGGTTCTCGCGCTTTGACCGTCTGTAGAAGTATGCGGAAGCTGTGACTATCCGCAATCAGCCGCCGCGGCTGTTATTCGGTGGCAGGGAGCATGCATGAATTCTAATGTGAAAACGCTGGTCTTCTGGGTTGTCCTGGTTTGTGTCGGTGTCCTCGTTTGGGCTGTCATCCAGGCCGGAGGCGGCAAACGCGAGGAGGCGCTTACCTTCACTCAGTTCCTTTCCGAGGTGGAAGCCGGGCGCGTCAAGCAGGTTAGCATCAACGGTACCGAGCTAAAAGGCGTCTTCCGCGACGACCAGTCCAAGGTGCTTCGCACCGTCGTTCCTCGCGATTATCAGGACCTGTACAAGATCCTCCGCGAGCGCAACGTAAACATGGAGTTCAAGGAAGCCTCCAGCGGAAGCTGGCTATCGCTTCTGGTCAACGCCATCCCGTTCATCCTGTTGATCGCCTTCTGGATCTTCATGATGCGCCAGATGCAGTCGGGCGGAAACAAAGCGCTCAGCTTCGGCAAGAGTCGCGCCCGTCTCCATAGCTCGCAGCAGAAAAAGGTGACGTTCAAGGATGTCGCCGGCGTCGAAGAGGCCAAGGAAGAACTGCAGGAGATCATCGAGTTCCTGCGCGAGCCGCAAAAATTCCAGAAGCTCGGCGGCCGCATTCCCAAGGGCGTCCTTCTCATCGGACCCCCGGGAACCGGTAAGACTTTGCTCGCACGCGCCATCGCCGGCGAGGCGAATGTGCCTTTCTTCTCTATCTCCGGTTCGGACTTCGTCGAGATGTTTGTCGGTGTCGGTGCGAGCCGCGTCCGCGATCTCTTCGAACAGGGTAAGAAGAACGCGCCCTGCATCATCTTCATCGACGAAATCGACGCCGTCGGCCGCCATCGTGGCGCCGGTCTCGGCGGCGGACACGACGAACGCGAGCAGACACTGAACCAACTCCTCGTCGAGATGGACGGCTTCGAATCGAACGAAGGCGTCATCCTTGTTGCCGCCACCAACCGCCCCGACGTGCTCGATCCCGCGCTACTGCGCCCGGGCCGCTTCGACCGCCGTGTCGTCGTGCCCCGTCCCGACCTCAATGGCCGCGAGCACATCCTTCGCGTCCACACGCGCAAGACCCCGCTTGCCGACGACGTAGTCCTCTCCGTCATCGCCCGCGGCACACCCGGTTTCGCCGGTGCCGATCTGGCCAACCTCGTCAATGAGGCCGCTCTCATCGCCGCCCGCCAGAATCGCAAGGTCGTCACCATGCACGACTTTGAAGTGGCCAAGGACAAGGTCATCATGGGCGCCGAGCGCAAGTCCATGATGCTCTCCGACGAGGAAAAGAAAACCACCGCCTATCACGAAGCGGGCCACGCGCTCGTCGCCGTCATGATTCCTCATGCCGACCCGCTGCACAAGGTCACCATCATTCCGCGCGGCATGGCCCTCGGCCTCACCATGCAGTTGCCGCTCGACGACAAACACAGCTATTCGCGCAACTACCTCAAGGCGCAGCTTTCCATCCTCATGGCAGGCCGCATCGCCGAAGAGTTGTTCCTCAATCAGTCCACTACCGGTGCCGGTAATGACATTGAACGCGCCACCGACATGGCCCGCAAAATGGTCTGCGAGTGGGGTATGAGTGAACTCGGTCCGCTGAGCTTCGGCAAGAAGGAAGAGCAGATCTTCCTCGGCCGCGAAATCGCCCAGCACCGCGACTACTCCGAAGAGACGGCCCTCAAAATCGACGAGCAGGTCCGCAAGTTCGTTGACGAAGGCTACAACGTCGCCCGCGGCATCATCGAGAAATACCGCGACGCCCTCATCCGCATCGCGGAAGCTTTGCTCGAACGCGAAATCCTCGACGGCGCCGAGGTGAGGCAGCTCATCGATGGCCACCCGCTTACTCCAATGGCCGCGCAAAAGCCCAAGCCGCCGTCCGGTGACTCGCAGCAAGTGATCAAACCCGAAGGCGGCCTGCGCATCCCGCCCATTATGGACGGCGGCGAGAGTCCGCATCCGGCATAAACGAGGCGGCCCGCTGCTTGGTCCCTTCGTTTCCGGTCTACCTGTTCGACATCGACGGTACCCTCGTTGACTCGGCGCCCGACATTACGGGCGCCGTTCGCGATGTATTGGGCCATCACCAACCCCCGCGCGAAATCACCGAAGTGTATCTGCGTAGCTTCATCGGCCATCATTTGCACACCATGTTCACCGAGCTGTTTCCGGTCTACACCCCGGAGCAGATCGAGGAGATGATTGTCCACTACCGCCGCATCTATCCTGAGCGCGGCCATCGCTCAACCAGGCTCTACCCCGGCGTCGTCGAAACCGTTTCGCAACTCGTTGGACGCAAATCGACCGCAACCACCAAAGGAACGCCGACCTCGCGCATCGTCCTCGAGTTATTCGGTCTGCTGCCCTACTTCGACCACGTGCAAGGCACTGACGGCTTCCCCTCCAAACCCGCGCCGGATGTCCTGCTCAAATCGATCGAACTCTTCGGCGTCTCCCCGTCTGATTGCCTCTTCGTCGGCGACGCTGCTCCCGACATGGAAGCCGGCCGCCGCGCAGGCGTCAAAACCTGCGCCGTCCGCTACGGCTACGGCAACCACGCCGCCATGGCCCAATGGCAACCCGACTACTGGATCGACGACCTGCGAGAACTGCTGCCGGCTTCGTAGTCCATCCGCAGTGCGTATCCGCGTTCATCTGCGTCCATCTGCGGCTCATGTTTCCGTTTCTGACTCCACACTCCGCCCCCTCCCCACGTCATCCCCTGCATGAAGCTCGCGCGGCTCCTCGCGGC
>DASRHX010000091.1:0-6604 GCA_035650295.1 Bryobacteraceae bacterium
CCGGCAGGCCCGAGTCCGACAACGGGGACCTGGTGATCCGTGTAACCGGCGCCGACGATCTGCTGGTGTATCGAGCGAAATGCTGCAATCCGATTCGCGGCGAAGCGATCGTCGGCTACATCACGCGCGGCAAGGGCGTGGGCGTTCATTCGCTTAGTTGCCCCAACGTGCAGAACCTGATGTACGAAGTAGACCGCCGTATCGACGTGGAATGGGCGCGCGCCGCCATCGACAATTTCATGGTGAAAATGGTGGTATACACCGAGGACCGCCCCGGCGTGTTGAACCAGCTCACCAGCGTGCTGACTCACGAGAACTCAAATATACGGTCGCTCGAGGCTCGCTCGGACGAGCGGCGAGGTCCTGACAACGCCATCGTCGATATGACGGTGGAGGTCCGCGATAAAAAACAACTCGAGCGCGTGGTGGCGGGGATGAGACGCATCCCCGGCGTGCGCGACGTCGAACGTGTCCAATGAACCAACCGCGTCCCGATCCAGAACACATTGCCATATCCAAATCGAAAGGAATTAAGATCGATTGGAAAGACGGCCATCATAGCGAGTACCCGCTCGGCTGGCTACGGGACGAGTGCCCATGCGCCAGTTGCACGGGCGCGCATGGCACCACGCCTCAGAAGACAAATCACTCCCAGGCGGCCTCAGATCCCTTCCCGATGTTCAAACCCGCGCTCAAGATGCTGGACATCCAATCGGTGGGCGGCTATGCGTTGCGCATCTACTGGAACGACGGCCACAATACGGGGATCTATTCGTACCAGCATCTACGCGACATCTGCCCGTGCGCCGAGTGTCAGGCCGAGCGCGCCCGGACAGGGGCTGAACCGGCGGTTTAGAAGGCTTGCCGAAGCACAACAAAAAAATAATCCAGGTACCGCACTGAAAACCGCCGCGCAATCCAGTATGATGCCCGTACCACATGGGCTATGATTTGACCTTTCGGTCGCGAGGCTCCGGAGCGGCCCCGCCTATCGAAGATCTGCACGAATACTTCGAGCAAAGGCCGAATTTCCGCATCGACGGCTTCACCGCGCAATACCTGAACGAAGACACAGGCATCTACTTTTCGTTCGACATGGGCGGCGACTTTCCGATGTTCCAACTGAATTACGCACGTTCCCATGTGTTTGCGCTCGAAGCGGTGGACGAAGTGCGCAGCTTCATGCAGCACTTCGATCAGATCGTGGACGATCCGCGGATCGACGGCATGACGGGCGGCGAGTTTTCCCAAGACAAGTTTCTGGCGGGATTCGACACGGGCAACCGGACGGGTTATCGTATGGCGGCGGATCCGTCGACGGGCTTCGAGGGATGGTTCACGCGCCCCGCGGCGGTGATCGCGGCTGAGTGGCGCTGGAACTTCGGGCGCGCGGCGATGCAGGAGCGCGTGGGCGAATCCGTGTTCGTGCCGAAGATCAGCTATTTCCTGATGGAAGGCGAACTCCGCTCGGGCGCGGTGTGGAGCGATGCGATTCCCGTGGCGATGCCCGAGGTGGAGTATCTAGTGATCGTTCGAGACCGTAGCTGGCCGCAGCGCCTCCTCAACCGGGAGCCGGAAATCCTCGCCCTGCCGTTCGCGCAGTTGGAGCCGATTGCGGCGCGGTACCGGTTCGTGCCGGGTGAGTTGGGGCACTACCAGATGTATTGGGACAAGGCGCCCGCGGATGTGACCGATTTCCTGCGCAACGCCGCGATGAACGAGACACCGTTCGAGGCCGTCTCGGCGGACCGGATATTAGACGAGGAAACGATGGCCGATGTATGTGCGGTTGAAGGGCTTCACCACAAGTTGAAATAGCCGTCGCGTTGCCTCTGACTTTGGGTTACTCTCTTTGAATGATCCGGCTCGGTGTGTTCCTTCTGGCGACGGCGCTTCATGCGCAGACGATGGCGATCACCGGCGTCAACGTCGTCGATGTTGTCACCGGGAAAGCGATTCCAGGACAGACCGTGGTGATCGCGGCCGATCGCATAAGGGCGATGGGCCCGGCTGCCACGGCACAGATTCCGGCACAATCTCAGACAATCGACGGAACCGGCTACTATCTGATCCCGGGGCTGTGGGACATGCACGTTCACTTCCGCAGCAATCCCGTGGACCCCGATCGCGTGCTGGCCGACGAGAACGCCGGCACGCTCGAGCTCTTCCTGGTGAACGGCGTTGTGGGCGTGCGCGAAATGGGGGGCGATCTTTCCGAGCATGTGCTGCGTTGGCGGGAAGAGATCAAGAGTGGGAAGCGCGTGGGGCCGCGGATTCTCACGGCGGGCCGCAAGCTCGACGTAGTGAAGCCAGCCTGGCCGGGATCGATTTCGACAACGACGCCCGAGGAAGGCCGCGAAGCCGTACGGCAGATGAAGCGGGCGGGGGCGGACTTCATCAAGGTGTACTACGGCGATGTGGAGGCGCCGGTATTGAAAGCGGTGCTGAACGAGGCCCACGCCACGGGCCTCAAGGTGGTCGGGCATTTGCCGAGAAACCTCTCCCTTCAGACCGTCCAGGAACTCGGGCTGGATGAAATGGAGCACTCAACATTGACGGCTCCAAAACAGGCCGACTTTGATCGCTTTGCCGTCGAACGGCAGGAGCGCATCAAGGCTGGGCTGGCGATGGATACCGCGGAAATGGCGAGGCGGCTGACGTGGATGCATGATGCCGACGAAGCCAAGCGGCTTTACCCGTTGATGGCCGCGCGGCCGCTCTGGGTTACGCCTACGCTCGCGGTGCAGGCGAGAGTTCGCTATGAGATTGCCGAACGAAAGTTCGATGGAGATCCGCGGAAGCGATACATAGGTCCAGCCATCTGGGCCAGTTGGGATCCGGGTGCGGGCCGCCGGAAGCCGGCGGCGGCCGGCTTGCTTGACCTGTTCAAGCAGCAACTGAAGCAGGGGCGGCAACTGACGGCGGAGGCGCACAAGGCGGGAGTGCCGATCCTTTTAGGGACCGACTGCGGTGTATCGAACAACTACATGTTACCCGGTTGGTCCGTGCACGAAGAGCTTGCCGCGCTAGTCGAGGCGGGGCTCACACCTGCCGAAGCGTTGCGGGCGGCGACGGTGAATCCGGCGAAGTGGCGTGGTGAACTTGCGACGGAGGGAACGGTGGAGAAGGGGAAACGTGCGGACCTGCTGCTGCTGCGGTCGAATCCGTTGACGGCGATTGCGGCGACGCGGGAGGTGGAGGCAGTATTCCTGGGCGGCGCGTACTATCCGCGGAGCAAATTGGACGCCATGTTGGATGTAGCGGAACAGCGCGTGAAGGAAGCCTACCAGAGATTGAAATAGCCGTCGCGTTCAAGGAGTTCGAGCTTGCGCCCGAACAGGACGGTCAAGTTTTCCTCGGTGAGCACGTCGCTCTTGGGGCCGTCCATGACAACGCGCCCGCCGTTCATGAACAGCACGCGTTCGATCTCTGGCACGAGGTCGGGCAAATGATGGGTGACGATGACAAGCGTGATTCCGCTTTGGGCGAGCGCACGCATGGTGTCGCGCAGGTCGTGCGTGGCGGCGAGGTCGAGCGAGTTGGTCGGCTCGTCGAAGACGAGGACGGCAGGGTCGTGAACAAGGGCGCGGCCGATTACGGCGCGGCGGGCTTCGCCGCTGGATAGCTCTTCGAGCGGACGGTCGCGGAGGTGAGCGATCTCGAGGCGGTCCAGGATCGAGGCGGCGCGGACTTCCATTGCCTCCGTGATCTCGTGATAGGGCTGTATACCGACAGCCGAATGGAAGCCGCCGAGCACGATTTCGCGCGCCGTGTACTCGCGTGTGCACTGTTGGATGAGATCGTTGGTGACGATGCCGAGCATGAGGCGCAATTCGTAGACGTGCCAGCGGTCCTGCCCGAGAATACGCACGCGGGTTCCCTCGCGGTAGAGCGGATACAGCTCGCGCGTGAGCATCTTGATCAGTGTGGACTTGCCGCAACCGTTGGGGCCGAGAATCGCGGTGTGCTGGCCGCGCATCAGGCGCAGGGAGAAGTCGTCGAGCACGACGCGATCGCCGCGCATGACGCTGACGTGCTCCAGTTCAAGGAGTGGTTCGTTCATGAGTTGGTAGGGAGTGCGGATGGTGCGAACGGGGAGGGTCGAACTCCCATTCCCTTGCGGGAGCCAGATCCTAAGTCTGGTGCGTCTGCCAATTCCGCCACGTTCGCAAGCGCCAGAAGCGAGGGCGCTCCGGGCAGTCAAGACTAGAATAGCATCGGGTTTCAAGGGCTCAGCGGTTAGCGCGACGGCAGTCTTCCGGCCCGGGTGCCTTGGGTATCGCTCACCGCGGCGGCGAGGGCCGTGAGCGATGGCGCCGAAGGAAGCGCGTGTTCGAGAGCGCGTCCCGTGACGGCCTGAAGGTTCATGAGACGGGGAGAGGAGAGTCCACAGTCGCAGATCCGGGTCTCAATGGACGCCTCCAGGCGCGTGGCCAGACGAAGCACGGTATGGCGCGTGTTGCCGAGGCTGGTGAGCAGAAGCTCGCCGCTGGGGCGGCGCTGAAAAATCACGTTTGCGGCGTCGAAATGCAGACCGTTGTGGGCCTCGCATTCGCGTGCGAACAACTCGCCCTGAAAGCCGCGTAACTGGACGTAGACGGGAACGCCAAAGGCACGCCAGAGACGCAGACGAGCGGATTGACTGAGCAGCGGCGTACCGACACCGGCGAGAGCGGTCATGGCGAACAGGCAGTTGTCCTGCTGCCAGTCGCCGGCCGTGGCGAGGGCTTCCAGTGCATCGGCGGGGCCGGCGATCACCTCGGGCGCGAACCTGCGGAGCTCCTCGAGTTCGGGTTTGAGCAGCAGCTTGGCCCCGCCGCCCACGTGAAACCATGGGGAAACCACGGCGATGCGCGCCTCGCATGGCCATAGCGAACTCCCGTCCTGGGGCTTGCCGGCGACGGTGGCCTTTTCGCGGAAGAGGTAGAAGTGCTGGAAAAGGTAATCGAGCTCGACTACGGGCAAACGCAGCAGAGCCTCACTCCGTGCTTCGGCATCGGTCGCGTGTTGGGCGCGGTGCAGTTCTTTTTTCCATCGGGAATAGTAGGGGACTTGGGCCGCCGCCCCGAGCGTCGAGCGCCAACGTTCGGATGCCTTATCCAGTCCAGGCGATTTGCCCCGGATACGTGACCAGAAGCTCCTCATAACAACCGCAGACAAGCCTGCTAGGGAATGAGTGGGCCGAGGTGTGTTTTCTTCTCAGGCGGCGCCGGTGAGGAGGCGTTCGAGATTTCCTCCGAGGATGGCGCGGGCACCTGGTTCGTCGACGCCGACCGCGGCCATGGCGAGAACCTGATCGTCGAATACGGCTGCGTTCCAGCCGCGCGGGAAAAAGGAGGAATCTGTCCCAAACAGGAGGCGCTCCGGCCCGCAGACGCTGAGCGCGCGCTCGAACACCTGAGTCATGGTCATCGGATGTTCGAGGTATTTGCGCCAACCGTTTGAGCTCGAAGTGTCGAAGTAAACGTTCGGGCAGAGCTCGGCCACCATGAGAGCCTCGCGGAAGAAGCCGGCGCCGAAGTGAGGGATGACGAAGGGCAGTTTCGGATGGGCGAGTGCGAGCGCATGCACATCGATAGGATTCGAGTAGCGCATGTCGAATGGCGAGGGGAGACCGAGCTTCTTGCGCACGCCGACGCTGAGCACACCACAATGCGTGAAGACGATCGTCCCTGGGCGTTCGGCGGCGATCTGAATCAAAGCGCGTGCGCGCTCGTCGTGAAGCGAGTAGCCTTGCATGGCTGGAAACAGGCAGAGACCTTGCATGCCTAACTCGTCGAATGCGCGCGTGGTTCGGGAGACGGCGTCAGGCGCCAGCGGGTTGGCGATGAAGTAACCGAAGAAGCGGCCGGGCACACCTCGCACGGCGGCAGAGACGCTCGGCTCGTCGCCTGGCAGACTAGCGATCAGTGCGGCGCGGGCTACATTGTTCTTATCGAGTTCGGCCGACCACGTTTGCGCGAACGCGGCAGGTTCGGAATCGGGTTTCTGCCACTCTAGCGCATCGATGACCTCATCCACGGAGCGGCCGGCTTGTGCCCCGAGCATGGAGAAGAACTTGTGGGAGAAAAAGTGAACGTGGGCGTCGCACACGCGCACATCGCCCCAGGGTGTAGTTTTCATTCGGCCGTGGCGGTTTCGCGCATGGCCGGCGCCGAGTGCGGTGTGAGCCCGGAGGCCATGGCCAGATGCGTCAGGCTGGCGACGTTATTCACGCCAAGCTTCTTCATCATGGTCTTGCGGTAACTGCGGACGGTTTGCAAACCGAGGTTGAGCACGACCGCGATGTCTTTGCTCGTTTTGCCTTCGGCGACCAGACGAAGCACCTGCAATTCACGCGGCGAGAGAACGTCGAGCGTGTCGGGGAGCTTAGCCGTTTCCATATCGCCGCGCTGGATCCGCGAGAGCAGCTTATCGGAGACCTGCGGGCTCAGGTAGGAACCGCCCTTGGCTACGGCGCGCAAGGCATCGACGAGGTCGCCGAGAGAGGCTTTCTTCAGAACAAATCCGCGGGCTCCGGCGCGGATAGCGCCGATGACACTCTTGTCATCCTCATACATGGAGAGAATGACAATCTTGGTTGCGGGAGCGCAACGCAGGATTT
>DASRHX010000092.1:0-2980 GCA_035650295.1 Bryobacteraceae bacterium
TTGCAATGGAAGCCGCCGCATAAAGCATGGGAAACAATCCCCGCTCGCAGTCTCTCGGCCGTGCGCGTGCCCGAAACGATGGTCATCATCACGGCCTTCCCACCCGATGACGCAAGCGTCGGGTATGAGCGAGGCACGGCCGTTTCGAAGGAATGGGACCAGGCGACGACTCATGCCGCCATCGAAGTCGCCGCAAAGGTTCAGGCCGAAGCCGCTTCGTTAACCGGCTGCAGGGCTGATTCGGCAGACTATGCGCTTTGCCTGCAACAATTCTGCCGCCAATTTGTTGGACGCGCATTCCGGCGTCCGCTGACTGACGACGAAGCGCGCGCGTATATCGAGAAGCATTTTGAGAATGCGCCCGAACCGGAGCTCGCCTTGAAGCGCGTCGTGCTGATGACCCTCAAGTCGCCTCGGTTCCTGTACACCGAAGTTCCGGGCAGTTCGGACGAGTACGACGTGGCGTCGCGGCTGTCCTTCGGCCTTTGGGATTCGTTGCCGGACGAAGAACTCCTCACCGCGGCCAAGGACCGAAAACTGCGAACCGCGCAGGAGATCGCTGCGCAAACGCAACGCATGCTCAATGATCCCCGCGCCCGCGCCAAGGTGCGCGACTTTTTCCGGCAGTGGCTCGAGATGGAAGAGGCGGAGGACCTCTCCAAGGACAAGGCCACGTTCCCGGATTTCACAGACGACGTCCTGGCTGATCTCAGGACCTCGCTGGAGATGTTCATCGATGACGTGGTCTGGAGCCCGAAATCCGATTACCGGCAGCTCCTCCTCGGTGACTATTTATTTTTGAACGGCCGGCTGGCGAAGCTTTACGGCGCGGAGTTGCCAGACGACAGCGACTTTCAGAAAGTGAAGTTCAACTCCAAACTGCGCACGGGTGTGATCACGCATCCGTACCTGCTTTCGGTGTTCGCGTATCACAAGAGCAGCTCGCCGATTCATCGCGGTGTTTTCCTCACGCGCAACATCGTTGGCCGCGCGCTGAAACCGCCGCCCATGGCGATCCAGTTCATGGACGATCGCTTCGATCCGAGCCTCACCATGCGCGAGAAAGTGGCCGAGCTTACGCGTCCGGCCGCCTGCCAGGGCTGTCATTCCGTTATTAATCCGCTCGGGTTCAGCCTGGAACATTACGATGCGGTGGGGCGTTATCGCACGACCGACAACAAAAAGCCGGTGAACGCCGCCAGCGAGTACACGACCAGCGGTGGCAAGACCGTCCGATTAAGCGGCCCGCGCGACGTCGCCGAATACGCCGCCCGCAGCAAGGAAGCCCAACTAGCCTTTATCCAGCAGTTGTTCCATTATCTCGTCAAGCAGCCGGCCGGCGCGTACAGCCCCGACACGCTGGAACGGCTTCGGAAGTCGTTCGCAAAATCCGATTATAATATTCAGCAGTTGGTGATAGAAATCGTGAAGACCTCGGCATTGCACAATGAAAACTCGTAATCGCAGACAATTCATTCGGGACCTCGGCATTTCGGCCGCGGCGATTCCTTTTATCGCGGGGCTGCCGAGCCTGGCCTCGACGGCCTCCTCGGCCGCGCGCAAACAACGCCTCGTGCTGATGTTCAGCCCGAATGGCACGATCCCGGACCAGTTTTGGCCCGCTGAAGAGGGCGAGGAGTTTACGCTGAAGCGAATTCTGCAACCACTCGAGCCGTTCAAGAAACAACTGCTCACGCTGCGCGGCGTCTCCAACAAGGTGCGTGGCGACGGCGACGGCCACATGCGCGGCATGAGCTGCCTGCTCACCGGCATCGAATTGTTCCCCGGAAATATTCAGGGCGGTTCCGATACGCCGGCGGGCTGGGCGAAGGGCATTTCGATCGACCAGGAAATTCGCAACTTTTTCCAGGGCCGCGACGAAACACGCACGCGCCTGGGCTCGCTCGAACTTGGCGTGAACGTGCCTCGCCGCGCCGACCCGTGGACGCGCTGGTCTTACGCAGGCCCAAACAAACCGGTCGCGCCCGTGGATGATCCTTATCAGGTCTTTGAAAAGCTGTACGGGCGCATGAAGGACAAGGAGACCTTGAAGAGCATCCTCGACGATGTGCGCGAGGACCTTCGGAAAGTGTCCGCCAAAGTTTCGTCCGAAGACAAGAAGTTGCTCGACGAACACCTCACGCTGGTACGCGAAATGGAACGCGACCTCCAAAGCTCGGATCAGAAAGGGTTGAACCATCCGGTCCCCGAGCTCGAACCGCACGTGCAGGCAGACAACGACAACATGCCGAAGGTCAGCCGGATGCAGATCGATTTGCTCGTGAACAGTCTTGCTAACGACATGGCGCGCGTGGCGACCCTCCAGTACACGAACTCGGTCGGCCAGGCGCGCATGCGCTGGCTCGGCATTGAGGAGGGTCATCATAGCCTCTCGCATGATCCGGACCTTAACGAGCCTTCGCAGGAGAAACTGACGAAGATCAATGTCTGGTTCTGCGAACAACTCGCTTACCTCGCTCGCAAGCTTTCCGAAACCAAAGAGCCCGGCGGCGAGGGCACGCTGCTCGACAACACATTGCTGCTCTGGACCAACGAACTCGGCAAGGGCAACGCGCACTGGCTGGACAACATTCCATTCGTCCTCGTGGGCAACGGCTGCAACTTCCGCATGGGCCGCTCTCTGAAATATGACAAGGTCGCCCATAACCGCCTCTGGCTCTCGATCGCTCACGCCATGGGCCACAACATCGAGACATTCGGCAACCCCAAGTTGTCCCAGGGCGGGCCGCTGGACCTTTCATAACCCCGCGGGGAAACCCCTATAGGCGGAGTGGGACCGGGTACCATTGCCGCGTTAACCGGCTGTGGCGGATACTGCGCGGGTGAAACGACCGTTGTCCTATTTCCTGCGCTGGGCGTTGATCATGGCAGTAATTGGTTGCACCGCGCATTTTTCGGTTCAAAAGTTCTTTCATTCCTCCATCTTCAAACAATGGATGTACAAGCGACTGGTCTCGGG
>DASRHX010000093.1:0-2896 GCA_035650295.1 Bryobacteraceae bacterium
CTGTATTCTTTGCTCGAGTTCATTGAAGACAGTCCCAAGCCGGTGGTGATGGCAATTCACGGAACGGCGCTTGGCGGCGGCCTCGAAGTGGCAATGTCCGGTCACTATCGCGTGGCGGTGGCCGGTGCGCAGGTAGGGCAACCGGAGGTGAAGCTGGGGATTATTCCGGGAGCTGCAGGAACACAACGGCTGCCGCGGTTATGTGGCGTCGTTACAGCGGCGGAGATGTGCGCATTTGGGGAGCCAATTGACGCGGCCGAAGCGCACACGGCGGGAATTGTGGACGCGATCATCGACGGGGATCTACGGACAGGAGCGGTCGCATTTGCGCAAGACGCGCTGACGAGGCCGGTGCGCAAGGTCCGGGACCGCGAAGAGAAGCTCGGGCATCAGCATCTTGCGGATTTGCGGTTCCGAGTTGGAAAACGGTTGCGCGGCCAGACAGCACCGGTGGCGGCGATTGACGCCGTCGAGGCGGCGGCAAATCTGCCCTTTGCTGCGGGTTGTGAATTTGAGTCGAAGTTATTTAATCAGTGTCTGTTCTCGTCACAATCTAAAGCTTTAATTCATATTTTCTTTGGCGAGCGCGCCGTAGCGAAGATTCCTGGCCTCGGCAAGGACGCTGAGATATTGAAGATCAGCAGGGCGGCGATCGTGGGAGCCGGGACGATGGGCGCTGGTATCGCGACATGCTACCTCAATGCGGGAATTCCGGTGGCGTTGCAGGAGGTAACCCCGGCAGCGCTGGACGCGGGTGTGGCGCGCATCCGGCGGAACTACGAGAGCTCGATCCAAAAGGGCCGCATGTCATCCGGCGAAGTGGAGGAGCGGCTTAATTTGCTGAGACCCACGCTCTCCTACGAAGGCTTCGAAAAGGCCGACATCATCGTCGAGGCGGTGTTTGAGAATCTTGAACTGAAGAAGAAGACATTCGCTCATCTGGATACGCTGGCCAAGCCCGAGGCAATCCTGGCCACAAACACGTCGACCCTCGATATCGATAGCATCGCCGCGGCAACGGGACGGCCGGAGCAGGTGATTGGACACCATTTCTTTTCGCCGGCCAACGTCATGCGGCTGCTGGAAATTGTCCGCGGCAAGAAGACGTCGGACTCCGTCATCGCCACTTCCATGGACCTTGCGAAGAAGTTGAAAAAGGTGGGCGTGCTGGTGGGGAACTGCCGGGGCTTCGTGGGCAACCGGATGTTCCACGAGTACATGACCCAGGCGGTTTTTCTGGTTGAGGAAGGCGCCGAGCCGAAGTTCGTCGACGATGTCTTGTATGAGTGGGGCATGGCGATGGGACCGCTGGCAGTAGGGGATCTGGCAGGACTTGATGTTGGATGGCGTATCCGGCAGGAATTCCGAAACTTAGAAGTTCCCGGTGTGCGCTATCCGCAAGCTGGCGACCAGCTGGCGGAGATGGGGCGATACGGGCAGAAGACGGGAAAGGGCTGGTATCTGTACGACGCCGAGAGAAGGGCGACGCCCGACGCTGAAGTAACGCAGATCGTGGTGGAGGTCGCTGCCGAACACGGGATTGCGCGGCGGGCGATATCGAAGGAAGAGGTGCTGGAGCGCACGTTGCTCGCGCTGGTGAACGAGGGGGCGCGGATTTTGGAGGAAGGCATCGCGCTGCGGGCGGTGGACATCGACATCATCTATGTGAACGGCTATGGTTTCCCCGCGTGGCGCGGGGGACCGATGAAATGGGCGGAACTGGAGGGGCTGAAGGCTGTGTGTGAGCGGATTCGGAAGTTGGGCTGGGAACCCGCGCCTTTGTTGCTGACGCTGGCTGCGCGAGATGGGAAATTCGATGCGTGAGATTGCCTCGATTGAGGAGCTGCGCGGCTGGGTGGGCAGGGAAGTCGCGGTAGGGGATTGGGTAGAGATGACGCAGGAGCGGATCGACGCTTTTGCCGATGCTACCGGGGATCACCAGTGGATCCACGTGGACCGCGAACGGGCGAAGCAGGAATCGCCGTTTGGGACCACGATCGCTCATGGATATCTTACGCTGTCCCTCTTGCCGATGATGATGCACGAGAGCGTCGCCCTGCGCGCCCCGTTGAAGATGACGATCAACTACGGCTTGAACAAGCTGCGGTATCCGACGGCGGTGAAGAGCGGCGCACGTGTGAGAAACCGGACTACCCTCGCTTCGCTCGATGACCACGCCATGGGCTGGCAGGCGGTTTGGCGGCAGGTGGTCGAAATCGAGGGAGAAGAGAAACCGGCTTTGGTGGCGGATGCGGTTACGCTGTATGTCAGGTATACCACGCCTTAGTAAGCCGGCCGTGCGGAACTATGGTCTGCTGAACCTGTGCCATAACATGGCTCGCCATAAATTGTAAGTTTGCCTCCGTGGGAGGGGAGCCATAAAAGGGTCCACTTACGAGCAGTCCATCCTTACCCTTGTGCATTTCGTTGTCCTGCTGAGACTTGTTGTGAGCCGCTTCGTGAAATGCCCCTCCGGCCAGTTCAATTGCGGACATCGCCCGGCCCCAATAGACTTCAGACAGGGCGGCGGCGGGCTGCCCTCCAACCTGGGTCAACCCCATGATCTTAGGATTGGACCGCGCCTCGGATATGTTGCCTCCGGTGGCCTCGATGACGCTGCGGTCGACGTCGGTTGTTACATAGACGAGGATATCCGTAGAACTGGGACCGGGCCGGCCACTTCCAGTACACCAGGTGATTTCGACAGCCGTCACGCCCGAGACGCGCCGCCCCACGTTCATCATCCATGAGCCTAATTTGCCGGTGATCGTAGCCCGGTTATCTCCAGAAATACTGTCCAGAATATCCGCGAGAATGAAATTGATCTGGGACATTACGGAAAGATCCTCCGATCTTTAGAACTGCAGGTGAGTATAGAATACACCCGGGCGGAAGC
>DASRHX010000094.1:0-9037 GCA_035650295.1 Bryobacteraceae bacterium
AGGGATCCCCTTCCTTGGTGATCCGCAGTTGTGGTTCGCTCTCCCCCGAGTCGCTCTGCCTCGACCGCAAACCTACATAACAGCCCACGTCCCGGCTTTTTTGGAATCGTTCCCGATCCTCCACGGTCAGTACGAACGTCAGAGCGATCAAAGGCCCTACTCCGCTCACCTGCCGTAAGAGGCTGGTTCCCGGATAGTCAGTCCGGGCGATCTGCTCGACTTGTTGATCCAATGCTTGGATCTTTTGCGTCAACGATTCTACTTCTTCCAGCAGTGGCCACAGCCAGTTCTGCAGCCCTGCCGGCTGCGCGCACCGGATGACCCGCAGGTGCTCCTGCGCCTGCTCACTGCGGTGCTGGACCGATCGTAGTAACCGCGGGTCCACTCGCACCAGGCGGGCCAGCATTTGCACGTCCATCCGATCGTTCTTCCGGCTGCTATTGCTGATCAACTGCGCCTGCCGTGCGTCCCCACTTCGATTGCCACACGACATGGCTTCATCGTTGCGAAGACTTGCGTCATAGCCTTCTTGGTGGTCCCCCCAGCACCTCCCCGTTCTCGTCCAACATGCAATACCGGCTTGTCTTGTCCCCCAGGTTCATTCCCACAGAACGAACTCGCATATCCCCCTGCGCAACGCGTCCTCACCGAAGAAGATCATGCGCTCCAGACCGCTTTGAAGCCGGGGAACCCATGCTAATTGAGCTGAAAGTAGGCCGGGAACGACTGCCCGTCATCCAAGGTCAGGAGCAGGTAATAGCACCCGGCTTGGACCGGCGCTGCCCAGTTATAAATATATTGATTCGCCGTGCTGTCATAGCGCAGGCTCGAGCCGCCGGACGCCTCTGCGTCGAGCGCATCCGTCGAATTGCCCCCGCGGGCAACAAGCGACCGCACCGTGCCCCTCGGCCACACTACGCGGAATTCGGTCTTGAATTCCGCTCCGTTTTCAAGCGAAGAGGCAACTTCGTTTCGCAGCCGCGCAATGTCGTCGACGTGGACGAGCGCCATCAACCCCTCGATCCCCGCGGGAAACTGGCCTACCAGAAGGCCGAAGAGGACACGGCAGTTGTCCTCCGCCTCAACGAAATCGCGTGCGCCTGAGGTTCGAGAAAACGCTTCAAGCGCCTCGCCGGACGGCTTGCAGCAGCAACCTTCCCTCGGACAAGCGGGCGACTCCTAAAAGCACTGCGGCTCCCATGTAGACGGCAAGAAAAAGCGCGAATCGAACCGGACCGGCGCCGTTCCAAGCCCATAGCAAAGGCGAGCAAGCAGCGCCCAACAGCACCGCGCCCCCCCACGGGCCTATCGAATAGGTAACCCGACCTTGAATCCCCCACGTGCCGTAGAGGCTGAACACAGTGGTAGCCGCGACGACCGCCAGACATGCCCCCATGCTCCCCGCGCGAGGAATCAGAATACATCCCAACACAATGAAAACGGCCAGCTGCAACGCCGCGCCTTGAATCGAAATGCGGCCCAGGTCGTAGCTCACCGCCAGCATGCGTGCAATGGTCCCAGGGCCTGAGGCAAGTCCCGCCAGCGCAAGCGTCGGCAGCAGCGCCGCCACTGGTTCATACGCCTGCCCCAACATAAGTGTCACCAGCGGATGCGCGCACGCATACAGGAATCCGGTAACCAATACGCTGCATATGGCCAACGCGCGCAATAGCCGGCTCGTCCACACCTGCACTGATTCGACGTCGCCTTTGATCTGCATGGAGGTGAACATCGGACCGAATCCGCTCACCAGCTTCCACAACGCATACGCTCCGGCCAGATAGCCGCCGAACGCGATCGAGTAATAGCCTGCTTCCGCGTAGCGGCCCGATACCAGACGAACCAATGGCGCGCCCCCCTGCTGGAAGAACGTAATCAGTACGTTGCTTGCGAAAAACACGGCACTGAACTGGAGGTACGGCTTCAGAAATGGACGATCCAACGGCAGCGATGGTGGATCCACGTACTCGCGGCTCCACCACAACCCCAGGCACAACACCACGCCTTCAATCAGCAACAGCGCCGCACACGCCCCGCGCAGCCCGGCCCACGCGTAGCCGGCATACGTCAGCGGAAACATGAGCACGCGCCGGATCATCTCGGCGGCTCCCCACCGCGAGGCCTGGTTCAATCCGAGCAGCAAAGTGAAGGGAAGGTTCGAAGCAATCCGCAACAGGATGGTGAACGCAACGAAGAGAACGACGACATTATCCAGTTCGCGCAGCCATAGATTCACGAATCCGAAATAGAGCACAGCGCCGAGTAAGCCCGTCCCCAACCTCAGGGTGAACAGCGAACCGGTTAGCTTGCGCAATCCCGCCACATCCCCGCGCTGGACAAATTCCGGCACATAGCGGGTCATGAGCGAAACCGCCCCCAGCCCGCTCATGATCGTGAACCACATCGAAATCGATTGGATCGTGGAAAACTGCCCGAACACCTGAGGGCCCATAATGCGCGTGATGAGCGCCACATAAAGCAAGTCGGCGGCAATTTGGATGACGCGCTGAACGGCGAGAATCGCGACATTGCGAACTGCCTGTCTCGATTCGCCGGTTAGCGTTTCCGTCACGCGCTTACCGGTCCGCCGGATTCAACCTGCCGTCGGCTTGACCAGCCTTTTCCACCACCGCCCGCAGCTCTTCGATGCGAATCGGCTTGGCGAGATATCCATCCATCCCCGCGTCCAGACAGCGTTGCCGGTCCTCGGGTAATGCGCTCGCTGTTAATGCCACGATCGGCGTGTTCGCATGTGGCGATGGAAACGCGCGAATCATCCGCGTCGCTTCATACCCATCCACATGCGGCATATGGCAGTCCATCAGGATTAGATCGTAAGCGACTCTCCTCGCCGAAGCCACTCCCTGCTCACCGTCGCAGGCCAGACTCACTTCGCATCCCAGATTCTTCAGAAGACTCGCCGCCACCAGCCTGTTGATGGCGCTGTCTTCCACTACAAGCACATGCAACTCTTCCGGAAGCTTTGCTTGCTTCGCTTCCCCTAACCCCTTCGCCGGCGCGCCGCAAGCAGGCAACGGAAGCAGTAGGGTGAACTCGCTGCCGCCGCTTGCCTCGCTCTTCACCGTGATCCTTCCTCCCATCGCCTTTGCCAGCCGGTGGCAAATCGCCAGCCCCAGTCCCGTCCCGCCGTATCGCCGCGTCGTGGACGATTCAGCTTGCGTGAACACCTCGAAAATGACGTCCAGCTTATCGGCGGGAATGCCGATACCGGTGTCGCTCACTCGGAACGAGGTCAGGTCGTGCTCTCCGCGTTCCACCACCAGCCGCACCGAACCTTCGCTCGTGAACTTCAGCGCGTTGCTCAGCAGGTTCGTGAGAATCTGCCGCACGCGGTTGCCGTCGCCCTCCACCCAATCGGGCACGCCCTTGGCTATGCCCGCTTCAAACGTGATTCCCTTCACGCTTGCCTGCAAGGCGAAGACGTGGTTCAACTGCTCAATCATCGGTGGCGGCGAAAACGGCATCCGTTCCAATTGCATCGCCCCGGCCTCGATCTTGGAAAGGTCGAGAATGTCGTCGACAATTCCCATCAACGCTTCACCGGAGCTGCGCATCACCGCCATCATTCCCACCTGCTCTTCGTTCAGCGGCGTCTCCTTGAGCAGTTGGATCATGCCAATCACGCCATTCATCGGCGTGCGAATTTCATGGCTCATCGTCGCCAGGAAATCCATCTTCACGCGCGCCGCTTCCTCAGCCCGCCGCTGCGCCTGCTCGGCTTGATCCCGTGCCTGCGCCAAATCCTCCGTGCGCTGCGCCACATGCGCTTCGAGCTCCGCCGTGCGCTTGCGCGCGCTCACCTCCCGCAGCCGCAGTCCCGCAAGCGCCAGCAGAATCGCAAAAGCCACGCCGGCCGCGCGCACCGGGCCCCACTCATGCCAGAAGGGCGCAATTTCGATCTCCAGTTTCGTCATCGGGCCGGTCCAGTCTTGCGCCGTCACACGCGCCTGCACTTGAAACGAATAGCGGCCCGCCTTCAGGTTCGTGTAGGCGGCCTGCGTCGTATTCGACTCCAGCCACTCGCTGCCCTCGCCCTCCAACCGGTAACGGAATTGGGGATTCTCGCCTGCCTTGCGGCCAAGCGCGGCGAACTGTACCTGTAGCCTGTGCGTTCCGGCGTCAAGATTCCCAGCCCTACTCACCGGCACCTGAACTCCATCGACCCACAATCCGGATACTGCGCACCGAACGCTTTCTCCACCGCCGCCGGCAAACTCCGGCCGGAAGTGGACAGCGCCTTGTAAAGAAGCGAGCCATACTTCTCCGTCCTTTGTCACCATGCCTGTTGAGGAAGTGCCCAGTCCGAAGTTCGTGCTCGGCAGTCCCTGCCGCACCGTCAGCCGCAGCGGGTAGACCGCGTCCCGCTTTCCTTCGAAATAGTCGATAACTGCCTGCCGCGGCGCCATCAGCAAGGAGCGCCGGCCGGCAAACCATAGATTTCCATTCCGGTCGGCTTGCACGAAAAAGATCTGATCTTGGGGGAACATCGGCGCCCGTTGGACATACCGCTTCCTCTGCGGGTCGAAGGCGAACACTCCTGTATTCGTGCCCGCCAGCAACAACCGAGGCGTGAGCTCATGAATCGAGTAACCTTTACGCTCGATCCCCCCATCCAGTGGAAACTCGGTTACCTTTCCTCCCTGGACGTGGGCAATTCCGCGGTCCCAGCTCAACGCCCAGATTCCGTCCTTGTCCTCGAAGATAGATCGCGCCAACGGCACTTCGGCGATGCGCTCCATCTTCAGGTCGTTCGCGCCACCAAGCTGGATGCGGTACAGCGTCGTCGAGTCGTCAAAATAGATGTAGCCCGCGTATTCCGGCGAGAAGGACCGGTACCGGTTGAGAATGTTTTCCGCCGCCGGCATCAACATCCGCGCCGCTTTTCCGTCACTCAGCATCAGGCCGCGCGAATCGCCCAGCAACATCCGGCCGTCTTTCAGAGCGGCCATTGCGAACAGCACCGATCCTCCGGTACCGCTGATTTTCCTCCAACGCTCTCCGTCTTCAACAAAAACACCCGAAGTCCTCGTGCCGATCCATATCCGCCCACTCGCGTCCTGCTGAGCCGCCGCGATGGCGCTGTCCTCGAGCCCATCGGTGCGGTCCACAAACCCAAACACCGGCTCTTGCAAGCGCACGAGAGTTCCCCATCCGGAACCGGCCCAGATGGCGCCGTCCGCGCTCTGCCAAAGCGCCTGAATCATATCGTCCGGACGCAGGTGGTCCTTCAACATCAGGCGCTCCACTTTCCCGTTTTGGATGCGCGCCACTCCGCCCACCAAACCTACCCACATCGCCCCGTTGCTGTCCTCCATCAACGCTCGCAACGGATCGAGCAGGATCTTGCCCTGCATCCCGTAAGGAGTCGCCTTCGACCCTTGAAAATGGTACAGTCCGTCTTGCGAAAAGGCCCACAGCGTCCCGTCGCGCGCCTCCGCCATCGCCGTGGCCTGAAACTCCGGACCCGTCACTGGTTTGAAATCCCAACCCTGGCGTACCTTGATTCCCGATTGCGTCGAATACCAGATGCGCCCGCTTCGCCCCTGATGCAGCCCGCCGATCGATTCTCCCTGTGGGGCGGAAAACAATAACTTCGGCGGCAACGGAGGACCCGAGCGAACTGAGGTGTCCAAAAGGAAGGCGCCATCGGACCGCCGCAATAACAGATTTCCGTCCGGCCGGATCTGTACCTGTGCCACGCCAAAGCGATCGCCGAACCGCCGTGGGAACGGCGTGATCTGGAATTCGAGATTCGTGAATGACTGAAACGCGTCTTGTGGCGAATATCCGATGTAATCGCGCGCGCCCACCCACAGCTTTCCTCGCGCCGCCGCCACTCCGCCCAATCCGTTATCGCGGATGCCCGCCTTCTCCGCCGGCTGCATCAACCGGAACGTCTGCCCGTCAAACTGTACCAATCCGTCGCGGATCGCAATCCAAATGTTGCCGTCGGGCGACTCCCCCAGGCTGTAGATCGATTCTTCCGGCAACCCATCTGTCACATTCCACGAACGAATGGCCGCATTCTCCAGCACGCTGGGCGCGGCAGCCAGTGACACTCCTGAAACTGAATTTAGGACAATGCTAGCCAGAAACCAATTAGCTAAACGCAAGGCACAAACTGCCTTTCAAATTCGTGTGTACCAACATATCGGATCTTTGGCCTATCTTGTACACGCGTAACCGCGGTCAAATTTGGCTCATGAACTTTAACGATCCAATCCCTCCAGCGAGCGCGGCCAGTCTGCGCCCAGCAGCCGCGACATCGCCCGGTCGGCCAACAGCTTTCCGCCCGTCTGGCAACGCACACAGTAGTTGCACTCGTTGGCCGCATACCGGATCCTCTGTACCGGCGCCGCGCACACCGGACACGGCTTGCCGTACCGGCCATGGACGGCCATCTCTTCGCGGAACGCCGTGACTCCCTCCGGAAATCCGCCGTTCGCCTCTGTCCGCAGCCGCGCAATCCAATCGTTCATAACGGCCTGGATCGAAGCGTGCAGCCGCTCCACATCCTCGTCTTTCATCTTCTGAGTCAACAACAGCGGCGACAGCCGCGCGTGGTGCAGGATCTCATCCGAGTACGCATTCCCGATTCCGCTGAATAGCGTCGGATCCGTGAGCACGCGCTTCAGCGTATGATTGCTCGCCCGCAGCCTCGCGCCAAACGCCTCCACGGTCGAGCTCATCACCTCCAGCCCGCCTGGATCGAGTGCACGCAACCCCTCCTCTCCCCGCGCCACGGTCAGCGACGCCCGCCTTTGCGTGCCTGCCTCGGTGAGCGTCAGCGTGCCATTGTCGAAGTCGAATGCCGCCAGCGCATTCCGCCCCGCAAGCTTCACGGCCTTCTGTTTCCAGTGCAGCCGTCCGGCGATCATCAGGTGGATCACCAGCCACAACTCGCCCTCAACCCCAATCGCAATCCGTTTCCCCACCCTCCGAAACCTCGTCACCTTCCGCCCAAACGTCTCCTCCAACTTCGGCTCCACGGAACGCAGCAAAAACGGGCTTCCCAGCCGCACGGTCTCCAGAGTCCTGCCGCCAATGCGCGCCTCCAACGCCTCGATATACACCGTGATGTCCGGCAGCTCTGGCATCATGGTCAGTCTACCGCCCCACATGCGCAGCAAACCTCATTTGCCCGTCGATGATCTGCTGCCCGCAATCCTCACGCACCTACGCTCCGCGCCCAACCTCGTTCTCGAGGCAGCGCCCGGCGCCGGCAAAACTACTCGTGTCCCTCCCGCTCTGCTCGAGTTCGGCCCGCTGCTCGTCCTCGAACCACGTCGCGTGGCCGCACGCATGTCCGCCCGCCGCGTGGCTGAAGAAATGGGCGAGGCACTCGGCGAAACCATCGGCTACCAGGTCCGTTTCGAAGAAACCGCCGGCCCGCGCACGCGCCTCCGCTTTCTCACCGAAGGCGTGCTCACGCGCCGGCTTCTGCACGACTCCTCACTCCGCGGCATCTCCACCGTCATCCTCGACGAATTTCACGAACGCCATCTCGACGGAGACGCTGCCCTTGCGCTGCTCCTCCGGCTGCAGCGAACTTCGCGTCCCGATCTCCGCCTCCTCGCCATGTCCGCCACCCTCGATGGCGACCGCCTCGCCCGCCACCTCGGCAACTGCCCCGTCGTGCGCAGTGAAGGCCGCCTCTTCGACACCAAAATCGAATACTCGCCTCAATCCCCTGCCCCGCTCGAAGAACAGGTCGCCGCGGCGCTCACTCGCGTGGCTGCCAAAGGGCTCGACGGCGACGTGCTCATCTTCCTGCCCGGTGCGCGAGAAATCCGCGCTGCCATGCGCACAAGCGAGGGCATCATCAACCGCCTCAATGCCGACGGCCTACCCCTCTATGGCGATCTCTCGCCCGAAGAACAGGACCGTGCCATTCTTCCCTCTCCTCGGCGCAAAGTGATCTTCTCCACCAACGTTGCCGAAAGCTCGCTCACCATCGGCGGCGTCACCGTGGTCATCGATTCCGGCCTCGCCCGCGTCGCCCGCGATTCCGTCCACACCGGCCTTCCCGAACTCACCGTCTCCCGCATCAGTCAGGCCAGCGCCCGCCAGCGCGCCGGCCGCGCCGGCCGCACGCGCCCCGGCCGCGTCATCCGCCTCTATCCTCAAGAGGACTTTGTCCGCCGCCCCGTCCAGGATGCCCCTGAAATCCTTCGCCGCGAACTCAGCGCGGTCTGCCTCGAACTCCACGCCATGGGCATCGAAGAACCCGAATCACTTCCATGGCTGGACTCGCCGCCCGCCTCAGCCCTCGAAGCCGCAAGCACGCTCCTCGACCGCCTCGGAGCTTTCGGGAAAGACGGCTCGCGAATGGCGCGCCTGCCCTTACATCCGCGCCTGGCCGCACTGATCGTCGAAGCGCAGCAACGCAACGCAGGTGAAATCGCCTGCCAAGCCGCCGCTCTGTTGAGCGCCAACGAACACAACCGCAACGCCACGAACTTGCTCGACGCCCTCGAACAGCCTCTCTCCTTCCCTGCCCGCCGTATCCGCGACCAAATCGCCCGCATCGCTCATCCGCGGCGCGGATCGCGTGACGAATCTGGCCTCCTTCACGCCGTCATGCGCGGTTATCCCGACCGCCTGCGACGTCTCCGCGATGGCTCTCTCGTCGTGGCGCTTGATATGGAAGAGCGCAAGGATCGTCCCGAGCCAATCCTGCGTTTGTTCGCGCCCATCCAACCCGACTGGCTGATCGACGTCTTCCCCGACCGCATCGACGAGCGCGACACTGTCGAATGGCATCGCATCGGCGAACGCGTCGAAGCCGTCAGCGCCCTGCTCTATGACGGCATCGTGCTTCAGGAGACTCGCGGCCGCGCCGCGCACCCCGAACAAGCCGCCGCGCTCCTCGCGGCAAAGGCGCTCGAATCCGGCCACCATCGCTTCGTCGATCAGGAGGAGTGGGCCGCCTACCGCCTCCGCCGCGCCTTCGCTGCTGAATCGTGCGGCATCCCCGCGCTTGACGACGAAACCATCCGCGCCGCCCTTGAATCTT
>DASRHX010000095.1:0-19228 GCA_035650295.1 Bryobacteraceae bacterium
CCACGTCGAACGGATGAGCGACACCTCATGCATGAGATCGCCCATATGCGGGAACCAATCACTAACGGCGACGCCGTTCTTGCCACGCTCGCGAAAGCCTGTTTGCATCGGATAGAGCGTGAGCTTGATTTCGTGCTGTCCCGGCACGAAGGCCTTCAGGTTTTCTTTGGTGAGCGGGTTATTGAGCGCGTCGCGGTGAGGTGTTTCGGAAAGCTGCTTACCTGCGTACTTGTTGAGCGTGGGCTTCGGATCGAAGGACTCGACGTGACTGACGCCGCCGAGCATGAAGAGCCAGATGACGCGTTTGGCTTTCGGCGCGAAATGGGGCTTGCCGTCGGGCGCGGTCCAGTTGTCCTCGTTGGCGCCAGCGATTTGCGGCGCCGCCATCGTGCCCAGCGCAAGTCCCGTGAGACCCATGCAGGTATCGGCGAGGAAAACCCGGCGCGAGCGGCGGCCGGAACAAAGATGCACACGCTTCATACTCGTTCCTCGGCTATCGAATCGTCACAAAATCATTATGGTTCAGCAGGACGTGGACGAGGCTCTGCCGCGCACGCGGGGTATCGCCGTTGAAGAACGTTTCCTGCTCCTTCAGAAACTGAGCCGATGCCGTACGCTCCTCGGCCGTGGGCGCGCGGCCGAGCACACGCTCGAAAGCGGCATCGACAAACTTCGTCGCGGCCGGTGCAAGCTGCCGCGAGATCTCATCAGCCGTGGTCTGGCTCAGCTTGCTGTTCGACAGCGCCAGCGCCTGCTGTGGCACAATGCTCTCGCTCCGCTCGAAACACTCGATCGGGCTCGCGCTATCGAACACGCGCAGCGTTTCCATCTGGAGATCCGGGGTGTGGCGGAAGTAGATGCTGCGCCGGAAGACATCCTGCCCTTTCGTCTCGTCGATCTCGGGCCCGCCCATCGTTGCATCGAGTTTGCCAGCGAGTGCGAGCAGACTGTCGCGGACGTTCTCAGCACTCATGCGGCGGACGTTCATGCGCCATAGGTAGGTATTGTCGGGATCCTTTTTCGCTCTCGAGTCGTCAGCGGCCCAACCGGAGGACTGCATGCGGTATGCGCGGGATGTCATCAGCAGCCGGTGCATTGCCTTCATGTCCCAGTCACGGTCCATGAACTCGGCGGCGAGCCAATCCAGCAGTTCCGGATGCGTGGGCGTCTTGCCGCTCTTGCCAAAGTTGAAGACGGTGGGAACGAGGGGCTTGCCAAAGTGGCGCAGCCACATGTGATTGATGGCGACGCGCGCGGTGAGGGGGTTATCCTTCGAGGTAATCCACCGCGCGAGCGCGATCCTCCGGCCCGAGGAAGTCACTGGATACTTCATGCCGATCGGCGTATAGCCTTCAGTAGGTTCCTTGAGCGCCTTCACGGCTCCTTCCAGCTTTTCCAGTTGCGGCTCCTCGGCCCCAGCGGCGGATCAGGCGCGATACAATCCAGACACGGCTGATGTGCCTCATTTGCTCTGCAAACCGAAACGGCGCTGCGGCGGAGGCAGCAGAGGTCTAACGGTGTTCGCCGTGACAGACTCCGCGCCTAGACTGGTAAGAGGTCAGCTATGAAAGTCAGCCTCAGCGTTCCCTTCCTGGCAATTTTGACAGCCGGGGTTTGCGACGCCTCTGACGCTGACCGCAGGGCGGCAGAGTGGGTGATTCACATGGGCGGGACGGTTGTTTTTGCCGGCAATCCCGCTCAAATCTCCGACATTGCACGCCTTCCAGCGTCCGATTTCGCGATTAGTTCCATCAACCTCACAGAAACGATCGTGAGTCCCCTGGAGCTGAAGCGCATTGGGAATTTGCCCCATCTGAAGGATCTGTATCTGTCGGGCCGCACCTGGCACAACGTCCCTGTCAATACGACGGCTGAGAGCCTAAAACAGCTGGAGGGACTGACCAGCCTGGAGCGATTTGTCATCACTCTTCCCGTGCAGACCGAAATTCCCATCGAAGACATCGCCATCGCCAACCTCGCGCCGCTGACGCAACTTCGGGAACTGAGGCTCGCGCAAACTCGCATCAAAGGCCGCACTCTATCCCCCTTCCGCGAAATGCGCATGCTCGACCTCAGAAACACTCGCCTCGATGACGAGGGCATGCGTTCCATCGAAGGAATGACGAAACTGGAGAAGCTATACGCGAATGATTCGCTGGTAACGGATGACGGTCTGCGGTACGTGCGCAACCTTCTCAATCTCACCGAACTGGATCTCTACGCCGCCCGCATCACCGACGCCGGTTTGGCACATCTGAAGAACCTGGCCAAACTCCGAAAGCTGAACCTGCTGGGTTCCACGGTCACGGATACGGGACTTGACCAGTTGGCGGCACTCACCGAATTGGAGGAGTTGAACCTCTACCGCACGGGCATCACCAACGCGGGATTGGAAAAGTTGAAGGCCCACACGCGTCTGCGTCAGCTTGATGTGCGCTACACCGCCGTGAATCGTGGAGGCGTCGCGGCGCTACAATCTGCCATGCCTGCATTGCGCGTCGAGTTCCTCGATGCTGGCGCGGGTCCCATCCTCGCGAAAAAACCGCCCGCCACGGCAACCGCTGCCTCGTTGGCCGCCTGGATTCGCTCCCTGGGCGGGACAGCCGTAATCGAAAACGGGCGGATCGTGGAGATTTCCCTCGCCGGCACGCAGGCCACTGATGCTGACCTTGTTCACCTCAAAGGATTGGACGCTCTGCGGAAGCTGAATCTACATGGCACGCAGGCGGGCGATCTCGGCCTGCGAAACCTTGCGCTTGAGCAATGCGAATTGAGCGAGTTGGTGCTGAGCAGCACGACGGTATCCGATGCCGGTCTGGCAGCAATCGCATCCTGCAAAAAACTGCGGCGCCTCGGCGCCGGTTTTACGCTGATCAAGGGCGACGGACTGGCCAGACTGAGCGCGACTCAATCTCTGCGGGAACTGGACTTCAAGGGAAACACGGTTTCCGAAGAAGGCATGCGGGCCCTTGCTCGATTTCCACAACTGCAACGTCTCGACCTCAGCTACTCCGACATCGACGATCAGGATCTTGCCGCGCTTGCCAATCTGGCCAACCTTTCCAGTCTGGATCTCTCGGCTACCGACGTCGGAGACCAAGGTTTGGCCGCGCTGAAGCCTCTTGGGAACCTTTCCGAACTGCTGATCAACTATGGCCGTTTCACCGATGCCGGGCTGGAATTACTGCAATCGCTGAATCGGTTGACGAGGCTGGAACTCGTGCGCACTCGTGCCACTGACCGCTCCATCGAAACGCTTGCCCAATTGAAGAATCTGACCAGATTGAACCTCGACTATACCTCCGTTACAGATAAGTCGCTGCCGGCCCTCGCTTCCCTGCCCAACCTAACCGACCTCAGTTTGGATACCGCGGCGGTGACGGATGAAGGATTACAGGTGCTCAAGACGTTTCCGAGTTTGCGGCGGCTGAATCTCTACCACACCTTTGCAAGCGAAGGAGCAGTCGAAGCTCTCAAGAGAGCTTTGCCGGGGTGCGGGATTACCTGGGATCGCGGTTCCAACCTGCCAATTCGCCGCGGGAGTTGAACATGAGAGTTCCCCTGATTGTG
Organism: Bryobacteraceae bacterium; assembly: GCA_035650295.1. Taxonomy (GTDB): domain Bacteria; phylum Acidobacteriota; class Terriglobia; order Bryobacterales; family Bryobacteraceae; genus JAFLBB01. Next base: position 3,571 of record DASRHX010000095.1, read on the forward strand.
ACTCTATTCGCGTCGCTTGCCGCTGCTTCGATCACGGAGCTTGGCGGCACTGTCGAAACGGATGCCTCTTCCCGCGTTGTGGGCGTGGGCCTCGGTTTTCGATGGGTAACCGATCTGGAACTAAAACACGTTGTCGCGCTGAAGGGTCTGGAAAAGCTCGATCTCTCGCTCTCGATGATCACGGATCGAGGAATGGAGGAGATTGCCGGCCTCGATAACATCCGCGAGCTTAACCTGTATGCGGTCGAGCGAATAACCGATGCGGGTCTCGCGTATCTACGAGGGTGGAAGCATATCGAGCGGCTCAACTTGCGCGGCACAGACATCACCGATACTTCGCTCCGCTACATCGCCGGATTGACCACGATGCGCGCGCTCGACATCAGCTTCACTCAAGTCACCAACAATGGCATGGAATACCTCGGCGGCTTTCGCGATCTGGAGGAACTCCATCTCGGCGGGAATCAACTCACAGGCGCGGGGTTTCACGTACTGAGGCTTTTGCCCAAGCTCACGTCGCTAAGCCTGCGCGGAAACCAGAAACGCAATACAGGTATCTGGGCCATCGCGATGACTGACCTGGACCTGGAGGCGATTGCCTCGCTAAGGCAGTTAAAGTCTCTCGATCTCGGCGGCATCAAGATCACCGATCTTGGCGTGTCAAAGTTGCGGAAGCTGGCCAATCTTGAAAACCTGGATTTGAGCGGCACACGAATTACCAGCACGGGGGTCGAAGCATTGACGGCGCTTCCCAACCTTCAACGCCTTAACCTTTGGAATGCAAAAGGCATTGACGACAAGGCGGCCGCCATGTTTGCCTCAATGAAACAGCTCTCCACTGTGGACCTTACCGGCACTTCTATTACGGACGAAGCTCTGGCCGTTCTCGGCAAAGCTCCCCGTCTGCGCTCGATATACCTGACGGGAACTGGGGTGACCGCGGCGGCCGTCGCCCGGTTACGTAGAGATCGCCGCGATTGCAGGATCGAGTGGGTGCCCCAAGCATGACCGCTAGCCTCAGCTTCGGATTATTGGCTGTGATGGGCACATGCCTCGCGGCGCCCGAAACCGCACCCTCCTCAAGCCCATTGCGGAGATTGACTCACAGCCAGTACAACAACACCGTCCGCGACCTCCTGGGCGACCAGACGCGTCCCGCCGATCAGTTCCCTCCGGAAGATTTCTTGCACGGATTCAAGAACCAAAGTCAATCCCAAGAAATCTCGCCGTTGCTTGCGGAAGCCTATAACGCGGCGGCCGAAAGGCTGGCACGCAACGCCTTCCTCGGCGGCGAGGATCATGGTGGGTTGCTCCCGTGCCGTCCTAAGTCCGCAAACGACGACTCCTGCGCCAATAATTTCGTCCGTCACTTCGGCCGCAGGGCCTTTCGCCGTCCTCTTACTGAGCCCGAAGCCAAGCGATATTTGGCACTGTTGTTGAAGGAGGCTGGGCGATCCGGCCAGTTTGTTCGCGGGGCACAGTTCGTCGTCGAGGCGATGCTTCAATCGCCTAAGTTTCTGTTTCGCGTCGAGACCGGGCCTTACAAAGCCGCTGCGGACCTGTCTTATTTCTTGTGGGATTCGATGCCGGATACGGATTTGTTCCGCGCCGGGGAGACCAATGAGCTGGAGACGGAAGCGGGTATCCGGGGCCAAGCCCTTCGGCTCTTGAGCGATCCGAAAGCAAGGCAGGCGCTGGACGAGTTTACCTCTCAGTGGCTGCGTTTTGACCAAGTATGGAATTCCGTCAAAGATCGCAGCCTGTACCCGCAATTCAATCTGCAACTGGCCAATGCGATGACGGAGGAGACGCGCTTGTTAGTGGCGGATCTTGTGTGGGGGGAAAAGAACTTCCTCGATTTCTTCCGGGCCGACTTTGCCTTCATTAACTCGGATCTCGCCGCGCTCTATAAACTCCCGGCCCCCGCCTCCGAGTTCGGCAAGGTTCAGTTCCCCCCGGATTCCGAGCGAGCCGGGGTTCTAGGCCAAGCGGCCTTTCTCGCGATGACGAGCAAGCCCGGCGAGACGTCGCCGACCCTTCGCGGGCTTTTTGTGCGCGATCAATTCCTCTGTCAGCCGGTGCCGGACCCTCCGCCAGGCACCAACAGCACTCTCCCGCCGGTAACGGTCGCGAAGCCGCTCACAAATCGCCAGCGTCTGCAGGAACACCTGACCAATCGCACCTGCGCCGGTTGCCATACGCTTATGGACCCGATTGGGTTTGGCTTTGAGCGTTTCGACGCGATCGGACAGTTTCAGGAAAAACAGGCCGTTATGGTAATGCCGCCGGATCGCCGCATGCGCCCGACGCGATTGGAGCTTGAAATCGATCCGAAAGCTTCGATCAACGGAATGCCGAACTCCGATTTCTCTTCGCCAAAGGAACTTGGCCGAATTCTCGCCGGCAGCTCCGCCTGTCAGGAATGCTTGGTGAAGCAGCTATTCCGGTACGCATTCGGACGAAAGGAAGCGCCGGCGGACGAGCCGGTAATCCAGGCTGGCCTCCAGGTGTTTCGCAATTCCGGATTTCATTGGAAAGACTTGATGGTGTATTATGCCACCGCGGTTGCGGGGAAAGGAGCGGAGTCATGGGCTGGAAAGACAAAGTAGCAAGACGCCGATTTCTTCGCGGCATTGGAGCGTCAGGAGTACTCGTTCGCATCGGGTTGCCTCCGCTCGAAGCGATGCTGAATTCTTCCGGCACCGCATATGCGGCGGCGCCGGAAAGCAAGAAGCCGGACCAGCCAATTCCGACCCGCTTCGTGTTTTGGTTTAACGGCAATGGCGTTCCGGAACGCTTCTGGATACCCACCGCGACGGGGCCGGACTACGAGATGACGCCCTGCCTCACGCCGCTCGTACCGTTCCGGAAAGAGGTTCATATTTTAAGCGGCCTCGATAATCCCGCCGCGCGTATGCCCGGACCCGGCAACGACCATCATCGTTCCATGAGCGCTCTCGTGTCCGGCACGTCCTTCACGGGGCGCGGTGCGGGTGGTGCTTCCATCGATCAACTGATCGCAGCGAAACTCGGGACCGAGTCGCGATTCCGTTCTCTCCAGATTGGCGTCTGCCAGGAATCGCATGGTGAGAGTATTCAGCGCAATCTCAGCTGGGCCGGATATGAACGGTCGCTCCCGCCGGAACTAGTTCCGCACAATCTTTTCAATCGGATGTTCGGGACTCGCGAGCAAAGCTGGGTGGACGGCAAGAGGAGCGTCTTGGATGCAGTGCGCGACGATTTCCAAGACCTGCAAACAGGCCTAGGCCGCGCCGACAAACATGTCATGGATGAGCATCTGGCCGCGGTGCGCGAAGTGGAGCGATCTATCGCCAGCCTTCCGCCCGAGTACCGGAACGCAACCGAACCGGGGCTGGGCGGCGACGTGAAGGATTATCCGCGCATCGCCAAGATTCAGTCCGATTTGTTGGTTCATGCCTTGGCCTCGCGTCAAACTCGCGTCGCCAGCTACATGCTCACTAAGTGTCAAAGCCTGGTGCGCCTGCCGTGGCTGGGCTACACGACTCTGCGCCATCACGACTACACGCACACCAATGCCGACTCTCCGCAGGGCCAGCGCATCTTGCGCGACATCTGCCGCTGGCACGTGCAAGAGTTTGCCTATCTGCTGGCGAAGTTGAAGTCGATTCCAGAGGGTGATGGAACCCTGCTGGACCACACCTGCCTGCTGTACGTGCACGAGCATGCCGAAGCCAACCCGCACAAGAACAACGGGCTACCCGCGATCCTTGCGGGGTACAACAAACGGCTCAAAGGCGGTCTTCACACCAAGGCTGCGGGCACTCTGGGAGACCTTTACCTGACCGTCGCCAACGATATTCTGGACGCCGGTATCTACAACTTCCCAACCGGGCGCAAAGCGCTGCCAGGACTCGCCTAAGCCGTCATGAATCGCCGCGAGTTCGTAGCCCGAGCGGGGGCGCTCTCGCTTCTTTCCCGTCCCGCGGAAGCCGTCGAGACCTACGATAGTCTCTTCCCGGATATGCTCGCCGGTTATCTGGTGAACCGGCTCAACCGGCTTGCGGCGGAGTGGGACAACAAGAGGGCTGAGGTTCGCACGCCTGAAGCGCTGCATCAGCGGAACGCTGACGTGCGGCGCAAAGTCGTGGAGATGGTGGGCGGCTTCCCGGATCGGAATCCTTTGGGGGCCGAGGTTGTAAGGGTAATCGAGCGGCGCGGCTATCGCGTGGAAAACATCATGTTCCAGAGCCGCCCCAATTTTTGGGTCACGGCGAATCTCTATGTTCCCGAGCACGCATCGAAGGCGCCGGCGATCATTTCTCCCTGCGGCCATTACCCTCTGTCCCGCATGCTGCCGTCGTATCAGCTTGCCTACATCAACTTGGTTAAGGCAGGCTTCATCGTGCTGGCATTTGACCCTATCGGGCAGGGGGAACGCCGCCAATACTGGAACCCGGAAACCAATACATCGGAGGTTCCCAGCGCCACCTACGAACACTCCATGCCCGGCCAGCTTCAATTACTCCTGGGGGATACGCTCACCGGCTACCGCATGTGGGACGCGATGCGCGCCATCGATTATCTATTCACTCGGCCAGAGGCCGATTCCTCCCGCATCGGCTGCACAGGCCACTCTGGCGGCGGTACGCTCACTATGTTTACCAGCGCCGTCGACGAGCGAATCAAATGCGCCGTCATTCATGAAGGAGGAACGCGAAGCCGCTGGCCCATTCGTCTTGCGCCCTTCAGTCCGCTTGGCCCTTCGGATATCGAGCAGAACCTCTTCCCAGGAGCCGCGAACGGCATAGACAGCCCCGACCTTCATATCGCCATCGCCCCGCGCCCTCTGATGGCCACCATCGAGCATTTTTCTCCGGCGTTCGATTCAGCCGCCGAGCGGGTTCGCGAACGCTACAAGCTGCTCGGCATTGGCGATCGCTTCACCACAGTCGAAGCCGGCGACCCGCATGCCTGGACCTACAAACTGCGACTCGCAACAACGGACTGGTTCAGCCGCTGGTTCCTGCAGCGGCCCGGCCCAACGTCCGAGCCGGAAATGACGCCAGAGCCTCCGGAAAATCTCCGATGCACTCCCAACGGGTCGCTCCGCTATTCCAAACGCGGTGAAACCATCTGGACTGACCTGTGGTCCAAGGCAAGCAAGTTGCCGCCGGCCCGCCCGGATCTTCGAATCGCGGCGATTCGGGAGGAGATTCGAAAGCTGCTGAAGCTCGGCGCGCTCGACGGAAAGCTCGATCCTCGACACGTGGAATCCGTCACTCGCGAAGCCTACACGATCGAAAAACTCGCCTTCCTGTCTGAACCTTCCATCTACATACCTACTTGGGTATTTCAACCGCCGAAAAGACTGCCCCGTACGCCGTCGATCCTTTACTTCAACGAATCCGGCAAGGATGGCGATGCCATGGAGTTCGAGAATGCCGAGGCCTCCGGTGTGCGCCCGGGCGTCCTGGCCACGCTCGCCCGCCGCGGTTATCAGGTGATCGCGGCGGACGTCCGAGGAATCGGCGAGACTCGTACGCCCCACCGGCCAAATTCCAGTGGCAACCCGTTCGCTCACCTCTTTGACAGTGAAACGGCCATGGCGTACATGGCGTGGTTCATGGATTCATCGTTATTCGGCATGCGCGTGCGCGATGTCCTGCGCACCGTCGACTACGCGCTGAGCCGATTGGATGTCGATCGGGGCGGCGTATGGGTGATTGGCAATGGCATGGGCGCTCTCTGGGCTCTGTTCGCCGCCGCGCTCGATCCCCGCATAGAAGCCGTCATCTGCCATGGCGGTCTTCTGTCTTACCGCACCCTTATCGACGGGAACGATCGCTACCTCCATGGAGCCAATGTTCTGATCCCCCGCGTGCTCCGGCATTTCGACCTGCCGCAAGTTGCCGCCGCGGCAGCCGTTCGCCGCTTGTCGCTGCTATCCCCGGTTGACGCTATGAAGCTTCCTGTTTCGCTGGCCGCGGCGGAATCTCTTTATGCGGCTTCAGTCGAAGCTGGCGCGAAGATTCGTATTGCCGCTCGCGACGACAAAATAGACTTAGCCTCGCAATACGTCGACCTATTGCAAGGCGCCTAGATTCAGAACGTCAATCGCAGTCCAAACTGAATGACACGCGCGGGCGCGGAGCTACTGATTACACCAACCGTTGCCGGCACGGAAATGTTGCTCGCGGGATTGCCGAAGTTGGCCCGATTCAGGATGTTGAAGAACTCGCTCCGGAATTGAAGAGTCGCCTTCTCGGCGAAAGTGAACTGCTTGTAGATCGAAAAGTCGAACGTAAGCGAGCCCGGGCCGAGAAGGATGTTCCGGCCGGAGTTGCCGAAAGTGAACGGGGCTGGCACGGCGAACGCAGCCGGGTTGAACCATCGTTGGATCGTAGGGTCATCCACCCGCGCGTCTCCGACCAAATCCGCGCGCCCGCTTGGCGATCCCAGGATCGTGGAGTTATACGTCACCGAAAACGGCGTGCCGGAGAGCGCGCTGGTAATTCCGGCGATCTGCCAGCCGCCTAGAAGGTAGTTCGCGGGTCCGCCATGATTGAGGAAGGGCTTGCCCTTGCCGAACGGTAGATCGTACAGATAGTTCAACCGGAACACGTGGCGCGCCAAGCCGGACAGATCCGCCCGGTCCGCGCGGAAGTTGCGGATATCCTGCGGGCCAGCATACAACTCGTCGCCAATCGAGCGCACGAACTGGTATTCGGCCTGGAACAGCAGGCCGTGCGAGTACCGCTTGATCGCACCCACTTGAAGCGAGTTCGAAGTCCACCTGCCGCCAGAATCGTAGTACGTAATCGTGGACCAGGGCTGAATTGGACGCTGTGGCTGAACGGGACCCGCCCGAAACGATCTCGGCTGGTTGATGTCGTAGGCGCGCCATGTCTGCAGGTAGCGGTTGCCAAGGTAACTTACACGGAGACCGGTACCGCCCCACAGTTCCCTCTCGATGGTGAAATTCATCTGCTGCGAGTAGCCGTTCTTCAGGTCGGGATCGAAGGCCGTGAAGGTCGGGTTGGCCGGAATGCTCCCAGTTGTCGGAAATGCGTTCGCAAAGGAAATGGTCGGCGTTGTATTGGATTGCGACTCACTGGTTTCGGTCAGCACAAACGGCGGATTCTTGTCGGCCGCGAGCACCTGCGCGCCGAACAGCGATCCGAAATAGATTCCGAATCCTCCCCTCACAACCGTTTTCGGGGTCAAGTGATAGGCGAATCCAAAACGTGGAGCGAGGTTGTTATGATCGCCGCTGATGAGCTTCGAGGGGAACCCAGCCGCATCGTGGGTGACAACCGGGAAAACCGTCAGCAGCCTTTGAATGGCCAGTGGCGAGACGCCGCCGTCTGTGTTTGGCACGACAATGCGGTTCGTATTCAAATCGAAGTTCGCGTACTGTCCGTCGCGGTCCACCCACCGCGTCACGAGTTCGTAACGCAAGCCGAAGTTCAGCGTCAGCTTCGGCGTGACTTTGAAGTCGTCTTGAACGTAGTAACCAAAAACAGATGCTCCAGGCTGCGTGGACCCGTTGAAAGCGGAAGAGCGTTGGGCGGTGAGAGGCCATCCCAAAAGGAAATCGGCCAGCGCGTTGCGCGTGAAATTGCTTCGGAAGGTGAAGAGACCGCGCGGATAGGGCCGAATCGCCAAGCCATCGTAGCTCTTGGCGAAGTTCATATCGAACCCGCCCTTTACGAGATGCTTGCCTTTGACCCACGTGACGTTATCAATATACTGATGGCTCCACTGACGGAAGAGTCCGCCGGAAAATGTGCCGGTATTCTCCGTGAGAGTAGCAAAACCGAGAATGTCGATCGATGGGACGCCACCAGCGCCAGAAGTAATTGGCGGAAGCCCCGGAATCAGGCGGGAGAGGTCGAGATCGGGGTTCGCCGTGTTACGGAAGTTGTCATTGAAGATGTAGCCGAACTTGAATTCGTTCGTAAGCGTCGGCGTCAGAATCCGCGTATAAGAGAAATTCGCATTCTGGTCCGAGAAACCGAATAGGCCGTTCCCAAAACGTTCCGTGGCCGGCCCGGCGGAGAAGTACGGTCCATTCTTGAATGAGAAATACCGGCCGTAGATGCGGTTCCGTTCGTTAAACGAGTGATCAATACGAAGGGACCAGTTGTTTAGGCTGGGCTTGTTGGAAAGTGCCGTCTGAAAGTTGAAACCGCCGGTTTGGTTCGGCAACGGATAGAAGTCCAATAGCGCTTTTGACGTGTCCGTAATCCGCGCCGCTGGAATCTGATTGTTCGGGAACGGCGCGCCACCCGCAAGCGGGTCGATCAACTGCTGAGTGACTGCGCCAAAGTCGCCGCCACGCTGGGCCGCCGTCGGTACGATCATGCTGTTCACGCGGGGTGAGCGTTCCCTTAGACCTTCATAACTAAAGAAGAAAAAAGTGCGGTTGCGGCCGTTAAACCCCGGCAGCAGAACAGGCGCCCCGACCGATCCGCCAAACTCGTTGCGGTTGAATGGCGGATTGGCCGCCGCGAAGAAATTGCGCGCGGCGAACTCGCGATTGCGGTTGTACTCATAGAGCGAACCGTGGAAATTGTTGGTTCCGCTCTTGGTGATGACCTTGATCTGCGCGCCGCCACGCCCATGCTCAGCGCTGCCGTTGGCGTTGATCACTTCAAACTCGGCTACCGTATCGAGCGACGGGAAGGCGCCCTCCAAGCGGCCTGAGATCACGTCGTTGTTCGTCGTTCCGTCGACTGTAAAGTTGTTGAACTGATTGCGAGGTCCTCCGCCGATCGACGTGTTCGTGCCAGCGCCTTGAACTCCGGGCGCGAGCGCCAGCAGAGAAAAAAGGCTGCGGCCATTCAGAGGTACTCCCAGAATCTGCCTGGTTTCGACGACCGCTCCGACCGATGAGGTCTCCGATTGAACAACCGGCAGTCCGGCGACAACATCGACCGAACTTGCCACATCTCCGATCTTCAACTCGAAATCCGCGCGCACCGTTTGGCCCACCTGCAAGAGCAGCCCGCTTCTGCGCTCCGCGCTAAACCCAGTCATTTGGACTGCCAAGACATACCGTCCCACCGGCAGCGAGGGAAGGGCGTAATAGCCTTCTTCATTCGTCGCGGTGGACGTCTCCACCTGAGTTGCCTCGTGCGTCGCGGTTACTTGCGCCGCCGCGAGCACAGCTCCGGTCGGATCCGTGACGCGCCCGAGGACCGTCGCTCCCTGTGCATGCAAATTCCGCGCCAGAGGTCCACCGAGCAGCGCGAGCGAAAGAACATTCGCAGCAATCCAAGCTCTTGAATTCGACATAAGCTACCTCTCTCCCACTACCGATCACCGATCCCTGGCAAACGCCTGTGCCAAGCAAAAATTCTCTCCGCGGTTAGGACGATGATCAGGATAGACGGTATCACCGGTACAATCAACGGTTGCTCCCACTCCGATTGCTCCCCCTCCGATTGTCACCTCAAGCCAAAGTTCCGGCCCGCGGCCATCGACATCGCCTTCCGAACGGATTCACGACGAACCCGTCGATGGCGGCGGCTTCGAGTTGTTATTAGCGCCATCGGAACGCCTTGGGCTCGATCTCGATGGCCCGCCGGTAACAGGCATCGGCGCCAGAATGTTGCTTGCAAATTTGCAATGTCATGCCGTAGGCGCCCACGGCATTCGCGTCACGTGGGCCTGATTTTGCGAGCTCCCAATGCTTCCTTCAGCCGTCAAAACGCGAACTTAAGCGCGAATTGAATCTGGCGGTTAGCGCGTTGGGTGGCGCTGATGGAGCCTACGCCGGCGTTACCGATGGTGCTGGCGGGCAGGCTGAATTGGGGCGTGTTGAACGCGTTAAAAAATTCGCTTCGAAACATCAGGCTCTTGGATTCGCTGATAGGGAATCGCTTAGTAAGTGTGAAGTCGAAGTTATATATGGGCGGTCCGGTTAGCGTGTTGCGGCCGACGTTGCCCCAGTTGAATGCCGTCGGCGTGCGGTAGGCGGCAGGGTTGAACCACAATGTGGGCGTGCGGTTTTCCAGTTTTCCTTCCGCACCTGGGACGGCGTCGGCTCTTGTGCCGGCGCCGGTGTTCGTGGGCGAGCCCGTGGCGGTGACCGTAAACGGCAGACCGCTTTGCATGACGCTGATGCCGGCTACTTCCCAGCCGTGTACGATCTGGCGGGCGGCTCCCGCGAGATTGCTCCCGAACGGGATCGCGTAGTTCCAGGCGAGGTTGACACGGTGGCGGATGTCGGAGTTTTGCGGGCCCCAATCGCCTCGGCGGTTACGCGGATCCTGCGGTACGGGGCCATTGGCTCCTCCGTCTCCGCCAGAGTTATCGAGGCCGTGCGCCCAAGTCCAGTTCCCCAAGAAGTAGAGGCCCTTGCCGAAGCGCTTTTCCAAATTTGTTTGCAGAGATGTGTAGGCTGAGTTGCCTACCGTCTCCACCCATTGAATGTTGACTACATCAGGGAATTTCGCGAAGAACGGGCGGCGCGGATTGATGGCTCCAGGCCCTGGGTCGGGTTGATTGAGCGGTTGATTCCACGTGAGGCGGCGGCCCAGCGAGCCAACGAACGTCACGCCTACAACGGAGCTGTTCCCGAGCTCGCGCTGCACGCCGAAGTTGAATTGCTGCACGGCGGCATTGCGGTAATTCTGTGATACGCCGCGAAGGTTGCCAAAGGGGCGCGCGGGGTCGGGCGCGGGAAAGTCCTTCACGCCTTTGAAGCCTTGGGAGACGCGGTTGTCCGGGATGAGCGCACCAGGAATTATGCTAAAGATAAGGTCGAACGGTACTTGGCGGAACTGGCGGATGGTAGTGTCGTGGCGGCCTTCGGGCGCAAAAAATATGCCGTAACCGCCACGGACGACCATCTTCGACGCGGGCTGCCATGAGAAGCCAAAGCGCGGGCCGATCGAACGATAGTCCGTGTTGATGTTCGCGGCGCGGGAGACGCCGTTCTGGCCGGCGATGAGGAGTTGGGCGAGGGTGGGATCGAAGTTGGCCCAGTAATTATTGCGTTCGGTGAACGGCGTGTTGACTTCGTAATGGACGCCGATGTTGAGAGTGAGATTGCGGCGGGCCCGCCATTCGTCGCGGGCGTAGAAATTGAACTCCTTGGAGTTGACGAAGGCCTGGCCGGGGAGGAAGAAATCGCGCGTGGTGCGCGCGGGATAGCCGAGGAGCATCGTCGCCATGACGTGGCCGGTGCCGCCGGCGGAAGCTGGATTGTTGGTGAGCGCGTTATCGAAATTGAAGCGGCCAAAGGCGCTTTCTCCGGGAGGGCTGGCGGTTTCGCTGATGAGACGGCGGCGGATATCGACGCCAAATTTGAAGTTGTGCGAGTTCTTCAGCCAGTTCACATTGGCGATGTACTCTTGCATGTTTTCCTGGCGGATCAGCGGGTCCGAGCGCGAGTTGCCGAGGCCCGCGAAGCCTGCGGGCGAGACGATGGGCGCGGAGGGCTGGTAGGGGTCCGAGGTATCGCGGCCGGGGATTTCCTTCCACACGGGATTCGAGAGCGTAGTGGGGACGAGGAAGCTGGAGAAGCGCGTGTAGCCGAAACGAAAATCGCCGATTACGTTGGGGCGGAACATGTGGGTGTCGGCGGCAACCAGGCTTTGACCGCGCACGTCGTTCGGTCCGGCGAAGCTGTCCTCGTTGCCGCCGATGTCGGTATTGAAGGTGTCGGGGATGGTGAGGTGGCTTTCGTCGATGGAGTAGCGGACAAAGAAATTGTTGCGCGGGGAGAAGACGTGATCGACGCGCGCGTCGGCACGGTCGCTCGCGCTGCGCTTTTGCGGGCTGACGGTAAAGTTGTTGGCGAGGCCGGCGCGTTGCGGGAGCGGGTAGAGATTGACAAGGCGTGCGGCGATGGGATCGAATCGCGCCGCGGGGATACGGTCATTCGCGAAGCGCTGACGGGTGGCAGGATTGACGGCAGTGTTGGTGGTGAGGGGGTCGAAGACGCCGTTGGGAGCGGCGCCACCGGTGAAGTCGCCCGCGCGCATGAGTTCGGTGGGGACGCTGACGACGCGGGTTTGGCCGACGACCTCGCGGTAGCCCTCGTAGTCGAGGAAGAAAAAGGTCTTGTCCCGTATGATGCGGCCGCCGAGCGCGCCGCCGAACTGGTTGAGCCGGAATGGAGGAATTTTCAGCTCAGGACGGTCGAAGAAGTTTTTCGCGTCGAGGCGGGAGTTGCGGAGGAACTCAAACAGCGCACCGTGGAACTGGTTCGCTCCTGACTTCGTGGTGATGTTGATGACGGCTCCGGCGCCGCGGCCGTACTCGGCTCCGGCGTTGTTGGTGAGAACCTTGAATTCCTGCACGCCCTCGATGGCGGGGCGGACGACGAATGTTTGGGAGATCATTTCCGTAGCGTCTATGCCATCGACCAGCACCTGGTTCAGATAGCTGCGGACGCCGTTGGCCTGGAGCGCCGTACCTCCGGGACGCAACTCGTCAGGACGCCGGCCGGAGTTGATGGTGGAAGGCTGAGCGTAGTCGAGGCCGGAGACGCCGGGGGCGAGAATGGCGAGTTGAACAAAGTTGCGGCCGTTGAGCGGGAGGGCGGCAATGGGTTCGGGCGCAATGACCTGGCCTACACTTGAATCCTCGGTTTGGAGAAGCGGCGCGGCGCCGGTAACCTCAACGATGGTGTCGACGGAGCCCAGGTCGAGAGTGACATCGAGGCGCGCCGCCTGGCCAACCTGGACCACAAAGTTCTTAACAACGGCGCGGCTGAAGCCTTGCTTGGTGACGGTGATGGTGTAACTGCCGGGGACGAGATTGGGCGCGGAGTAGGTGCCGGCCTCGCCTGTGTTGAATTCAGTGGTTGTGTTCGTGCTTTCGGCGGTGATGCGGACGCTCGCGTCTGGCACGATGGCGCCCGTCTTGTCCGTGACGGCACCGATGATGCTGGCGCGCTCGACCTGGGCGTGACCAATGAGAGTTGCGAGGGCGGCAAACAAGGCCGTGTGGATGAATCGCGAGTGCATACTGCCACCTCCCTGAGCGAATTCGTGCGGAAGTATATCGCGAATGGAGGGCGGATTCGAGGGGAGGGTGAGCGGGCTGCTCGACACGTGAGGAAATTTACCCTCACCCGCCGCAAGGGCACGTCCCATACTGATCGAGCCACTCTGTTACACTCCCCCCAGGGAGGGGCTACTCCATGCTCGTTCGCACGCTGTTCGCGTCTCTCTTGGGTGTTCTTGCGTACGCCCAGGGAAACGGGACAATCCATGGAACCGTCCTTGACCCCACTGGAGCAGGCGTCCCGGGCGCCAAGGTTACTGCACTGCTCGACGAGCGCGGCACTACGCGCGACCTCACCACCACGCCGGGCGGCGACTTTGTATTTCCATCGCTCGCCATCGGCACTTACACCCTGACAGTTGAGGCACAAGGATTCAAAACCGCCCGCCAATCCGGCCTCACCCTCACTACCGAGCAAAACTTACGCGTGGATATCGCTCTTCAAATTGGCAACCTCACCGAGTCGGTGAGCGTCACCACGGAAGCCCCGCTCATCGACTCCCGCTCCTCCGTCATCGGCACCCTAATAGACTCCCGCCGTGTCACAGATCTACCTCTGAATGGCAGGAATATCATCGGCCTCGCCGCCCTACTCCCTGGCGCCACCAACGTCGCCGCCCCGCAAACCTTCACCGGCGACCGCAGCGGCCCCACACTGAACGTCTCGGGCTCGCGCGGCAACCAGAACCTCTTTCTCTTTGACGGCCAGCAGTTCAACGCCGCCTTCCGTAACACCGGTCTTAACTATCCACCACCCGACGCGCTGCAGGAAGTCAAAGTTCTCACCAACTCCTTCAGTGCCGAATACGGCCGCAATGCCGGTGCCGTTTTCCAGGTCGTTACGCGCTCGGGCACCAACGAAATCCACGGAGCGCTTTGGGAGTTCCTCCGCAATCACAAGCTCAATGCGCGAAGCTTCTTCGCGCCCTCCAAGGTTCCTCAGCTCATCCAGAACCAATTCGGAGCGGCTGCCGGCGGGCCGATTAGGAAGGATAAGCTGTTCCTCTTCGGCTCCTACGAAGGCCTTCGAGTCCGCCCAGCGTCCCTCGGCGCCTCTTCGTTCCCGCTCACCGCAGAGGAGCGGCAAGGAAACTTCACTTCCACTGTGCGCGACCCTGCGAATGCCAACCAGCCATTCCCGAACAATCAAGTTCCCGTTTCGCGCTTCGATACCGTCGCCCGAAATCTCCTCAACCCATCACAGATGCCGCTGCCTAATCGCGCCGACGGCCAACTGGTAACAACATTCCCCACACCCGCCGACAATGGCCAGTATCTCTTCCGCGCCGATTGGAACCTCGGCAAGCACGTCATCGATGGACGATACAACCTCAACCGGTCGTATGACCGCGCAAGCGCAGGCGACGTCCCCGAGTATCTCCCGCTTGACCGCGACGCAAGCGTCAGCTCAGTTACCATCGGCGACACGTGGAGCCTGCGCCCGACGCTCCTCAACCAGGCGCGCATTTCCTTCAACCGTTTTTCGTCCGACTACGTCAATCTAAACCCCACCCACCTCAGCGACCTTGGCGGCAACTTCCCGCTCTTTGGCCCGAAAATACCGCCTACTATCGGCATCACTGGACGTGTCACGCTCGGCAACGCCTCTTCGGTCGACGCCATCGCCGTCAATGAAGGCCTGCAAGTCAACGAGAGTCTTACCTGGACCAGACAGCGCCATAGCATCCGCGGCGGCTACGAACTTCTAAAACTTCGCTATCTCAACCGAAGCTTTTTCCAGACCATGGGCAGCTTCACGTTCAACGGCCAGATCACCGGCAACGCCGCAGCCGACTTTGTGCTTGGGCGCGCGACTTCGATGACTGTGGCCAGTCCTGTCCTTGAACAATCCGGGCTTCAGACCAACCACTACTTTTTCCTTCAGGACGATTGGCGCATACATCCGCGCCTTACTCTCAACCTCGGATTGCGTTATGAGTTACCGCTGAACTGGTATCATCCCGCCGATTGGTGGGGCACCTTCCACGCCGACGTGCAGTCGCGCGTGATTCCCAACGCACCCATTGGCATGGTCTTTCCTGGGGATCCCGGAGTTCCGCGAGGCCTATTCGGCACGGATAAGAACAACTTTGCTCCCCGCTTCGGCTTCGCCTGGGATCCTTTTGGCAACGGCCGCACATCCGTTCGCGGCGCCTACGGCATCTTCTACGACACCATTAACTCCGACGTCATTCAGAACACTTCGCAGCCCTACCGCTATACCTTCACAATCCCAACCCCCTTCTCGCTGACCGATCCGTTGCGCGGTCAACCCTCGATCCCGCTAACCATCGATATCACCAATCCACGTTTCGTCGGCCTTCAAGAGATCTTCTATCCCGATCCCACGCTGCGTTCACCGTACATCCAGCAATTCAACTTGAATGTACAGCGCGAGGTTGCCGGGGACTTCGCGGTTCAGGTTGCCTACGTCGGCAAGATAGGTAGAAAACTGCTCATGGGAGTCAGCACGAATCCCGCCTTATTCGCGCCGGGCGCGACCGTCGGTAATATCAATAGCCGCCGCATCATACCCGCCTTTGGCAACCTTCAGAACATCTCTTCCCGCGCCAATTCCTCGTACCACGGATTCCAGTTCGAGGCGACGAAACGCATGAGCCGCGGCTTCTCCGTTCAAGCCGCGTATACCTGGTCG
>DASRHX010000096.1:0-2815 GCA_035650295.1 Bryobacteraceae bacterium
GTAGCGAGGCTTGCAGGCTGGCCATCAACAGCGCCGCCGAGATTCCTTTACCCGCCACGTCGGCAATCGCCAACGCCAGACACCCGTTGGATAAGTCCTGATAGTCGTAATAATCGCCCGACACGGCGCGCGCCGCGTGGCAAAGCGCGTCTACCTTAAGCCCGTGCGTCTTCGGTGTCGCCTTTGGGAAAAGTTGATCCTGTACTTCGCGCGCGATCTGCAACTCTGCCTGCATGCGCTCGTTTTCTTTGGCCACGACCAGCAGCCGCTCCACGTTTTCCGTCATGCGGTTGAAGCTGCGGCTCAACTCGGCCACCTGCTCGCCGCCGCGCACGCGAATGCGATGGCTGAAATCGCCCTTCATCACGCGCTGCGTTCCTTCGTACAGATCCTGTACCGCGGCAGTAATCGTCGTCGTGATGCTCACACCAATGAAGATGGAGATGGCCTCCACCACTACCAGCAAAATCGCCAGGGTGTACATGAACGGCATCAGGCCGGACTCGGTTCGCTGCGAAAACAGTGTACGCACCACCGCGCTCATGCGCGAGTGAACGCCCAGCAACGCCGTGTCCTCTTGGGCCAGGTTCTCCCAGAAATAGATCGGAACGCGGGTGCCCCATAGCAGTTCGAAATCGAACTGGTTGATCGCCGGCGGCACCGCCTGCACCGCCTCTTCCTCTTCCTCGCGCGATGACATCGGATAAAAGCTGATCGGCCTGCGCCGGAACGGCTGCGAAGACGAGGGATCTTCGAAGTGCAGAACGCTCACCTCACTCAAGCCAGGCGCCAGGTCACTGAAGAACTTCCGGCTCAACGGTGCAAGCAGAGTGACCTCGCGCTCCTTGCTCACCGCGCGCGCCCAACCGAACAAATGCCCATCGCGTACGACGAGGCCCGAGCCGTTTCCCCGGGCCGGCGTCTGCTCGATCGGTTCCGAATCCTGCGGAAACGAGATTACGCGATTGCCCGCCCGCGCCGTCACCCGCAGCCCCGGGAACCGCTCCTGATTCACTGCGCCGATGCGGTCCACGGCCCGTTCCAACGCCCCGTCACCCGCCCGCAGCACGCTCTCAGCGCTCAAGTTCAGCAGCGCGATTCGCCGGTCCAGTTCCGAGTGCACCAGGTAAACCGCAAACTGTCCGGCCAACTCTTTCGCCGAATAGCCCGCCAGTCCGACCACCAACAGCAGCGGGATCACCGCGATGAAGAGGAACGCGACCACGAGGCGGTTGCGCAGGTTCCAGATGAATCGCCGCAGCAGCCGCCTGGCCCACTTTACAAATGACCAGGCGAACGCAGTGGTCGTCACCAGCAGGGCTAGCAGCACTAACCCTACGTGCATCGAGGCGAACTGAACGGCCCCGCCCACCACGGCTCCGGCCACGGTGAGCTTCTCGGAGGTCTCCCAGTACGGCAGCCACTCCCGCCAGCTTGGGTCGCGCTGTGGACCTTCCTCAGCAGTCATGTGAATTAGATACGCGACTTCGCAATCGCCGGCGTCTCTTCTTCCGATTCCGCCAAGTCCGGCAAATGATCGAAGCCTTGGCGCTGTGGGTAGTGACGCGTCAGACCTTCGCGCAAAATGGATAGCGCTTCGGTGGGACTGTCGGCGTATTGGAACAAGCCAAGATCCTCTTCGCTAATCATGCCGTATCTAACCAGAGCGTCGAAATTCAAAACGTCTTTCCAGAACGAGGTGCCGTAGAGCACGATCACGATCTTCTTCATCAGTTTGCGCGTTTGGGTGAGCGTCAGCAATTCGCTCAGTTCGTCCAGCGTTCCAAAGCCGCCGGGAAATACCACCAGCGCCTTGGCCAGATACGCAAACCAGAACTTACGCATGAAGAAATAGTGGAACTCGAAATTCAGCTCTGGCGTGATGTATGGATTCGGCTCTTGCTCGAATGGCAATCCGATATTCAAACCCACGGTCTTACCGCCCGCGTCAAACGCGCCGCGGTTGGCCGCTTCCATAATTCCTGGTCCCCCGCCGGTGGCCACCACGAACCGTTGCCGCTCCTGATCGAGCCGCAACGACCACTCCGTAACCAGCCGCGCTAGCTCCCGCGCCTCGTTGTAGTAACGGGCCATCGGGCCTTCCTCATCAATGCGCGCCGATCCAAAAAAGACCACTGTGTCGTGAATTCGCTCCTCGCGGAAATGCGAGAGCGGATGCAGATACTCGGCCAGAATCCGGATTGACCGCGCATCGCGGCTGGCAAGAAAATTTTCGTTCCGGTAGGCAACAGGCAGGCCGTGGCCCTTGTCGGGCGGGCTGATGGGATCACTCATCGGTTGACTCCGTATCCGGCCCGGCTCCTCCATTTCCCTCCAGGACGGCCAGACGCTTTCCCAATTGTCGCACCGCGCGAACCAGGTCCGGCAGCTTTGGAAACGCCGCCACCGCCCGCCGCCAAGTCTTTGCGTCGAAGTGCGGCGACCCTGCCACCGTGTCGCCCGCTGCGATGTCGCCGCCGACGCCGGCTTGCGCATACACCACGGCGTTGTCGTGAATCGTCAGGTGGCCGCTGATACCTGCCTGTCCGGCGAGCAACACATTCTTCCCCAGCACCGAACTTCCGGCCAACCCCACTTGCGAGCAGATGATGTTATCTTCGCCGACTACGCAGGCGTGGCCCACCTGCACCAGCGAATCGATCTTCGCGCCGCGCTTCACGCGCGTTTCGCCCATCGTCGCGCGGTCGATCGATGTGTTTGCCTGTATCTCCACGTCGTTCTCAATCACGGTAATTCCGGACTGGACGATCTTAAAATGCCGCCCCTCTTTCGTCTTGGCAAAGCCGAATCCGTC
>DASRHX010000097.1:0-4520 GCA_035650295.1 Bryobacteraceae bacterium
AAGGGCCGCGCGAGAAGAAGAAGTCAAACGGATTGTTGATGCCAAATGCGCCGCCGAACCCCTGACGGGAAACGTAGTCGAGGTTCTTCGACCATGTGTAAGAGGCGCTGACCGTGAACCCGCGGCTGTAGCGCTTGTCCACCGATGCCTGGAAAGAGTGATAGATCGAGTTCAGGCCGTGCATCCAGCGCATGATGGCCTGGAAATCCTTCACCGGACGCCGCGCGTCTAGGGTGGCCCGGTTCTGAGTGAGTGAGAGTGCGGGATTGTAGACCGCTGCGTTCTGATCGTACAAGACGGTGAGATGGGTGCCCTTGGTTCCGACGTACCCGAGGCGCAGAACCGTATTGGGGAGAATCTCGCGTTCCACTGTAAGGCTCCAGTTCTGCGTGTAAGGGACGATGAATTTTTTGTCGAGCACCATCGTAAACAGCGGCGTGGGATAGGGCACATCGTGGTTATTGGCGCTGACCGGGAAAATGTTCATATGTTCCCGTCCCAGGAACGGATTGTCGAACGACCCGTCGGTATATTCCACGCTGTAGCTGAACGGGGTGACGTTGTTGGAGTCATTTTGGGCATTGATCGACGGCGTGTCATAGAACACTGCATAGCCACCCCGAATGCTAGTGGTGCCTTTGCCAAAAGGATCCCAGGCGAAACCGATTCGCGGAGCGAGGTTGTTGTAATCGGGATCGGTCACGACGCTGCCAAACGTGTCGCCGCCGCCATATCCCGCGGGTTTGTCGTCGCCGCGGTAGAAGAGGCCCGGCAGCGCATTCTTGAAAATCTTCGACCGGATGCCGGCGCGATTGGCCGCGATGTCGAAGGTCTGATTTCGGTCGAGCTCATCGGCGAACAGTTTGTAAGGTTCGTAGCGAATCCCGTAATTGATTGTCAGCCCGCGGCGCACACGCCACGTATCGCCGAAGAACCATCCGGTTTGGGTTCCGCGCCGTTGTTCAAACTCGCCGCTGTTTTGCGTGAAGTAGGAAAAGCCGCCGAGCATGAAGTCGGCGCGATCGAATCCGCTTTGATCGCCGAAGCCGGTGACGTGCCCATCGAATTGGAACTGGCCGGAGCTGTGAAACATGGTGGCGTTATTGAAACGTTTGCGGATGACGCTGACGCCCCACACGAAATTGTGCGAGCCTTTGGACTTGTTCCAGTCGTGCTGGAGTTCGATGCTTCCGCGGCCAAATCGGATGGCGTGCAGGGGACGGTTGAACGAGACGCCGCTTCCTCCTACTAGGGTGATGTTGATGTGGTTGCCCATGGGCTTCAGGTTCACGCCCAGATCGGCCGTAGTGAGGGGGAAGTCGGTGGCGATGTTTGCGATCTCGTGAGCGCCGGTGATCTGCGTATGAACCACGGTGGTGGTGTTCATTACGAACGTGTGAGCCAGAGTGCCGCTCTTGCCGTCCTGGTAGCCGCTGTACCGCGCGGCGTGGATGTTGTCGGGCTCTGAATGAAATGGCTGATTGGTGTCGCTTTCAAAGATTCGGAAGACGAAGCTGTGTTTGTTGCTGTGCACATAGTCGACCTTGCCGATTCCCTGGACGCCATTTTCGGGCTGGCCGATGGTGTAACGCACGAAGCCTTCGGCATCGGGAAGCGGTGAAAGGGACAACAACTTGACCGAGGCGCGCGAAAAACGAGAGGAAGGAATCATGTTGTTGGCGAACCGCTGACCGGGAGACAGAGGATCGAACAGTGCGATTCGGCTTCCCGAGAAGTCGCCACGCCTTTCGGCGGCGGTCAGCGTCAGGTCGCGATTGTCACCGGGCGCCTGGCGGATGGTTAGCCTCTGATACCCGCCAAATGCGAAGAGCTTGTTCTTCTTAATCGGGCCGCCGAGAGTGAATCCATACTGATTGCGTTTCAACTGATCCTGTTGGCGCGAAAAGAAATTGGTTGCATTCAATTCCGTGTTGCGAATGAACCAGAAAGCGTTCCCGTGAATTTGATTGGTGCCCGACTTGGTGACCACGTTTAAGGCCCCACCGGAAAGCCCGCCGTGCTCTACGCCCATGTTGCTGGTCTGGGCGCTGAACTCCTGGACGGCATCCGGGAAGGGGAAGTCCATGTTCTCGTTCATCAGGTCGTCCATGTTGGTGCCGCCGTCGAGCGTGTAGCGGAGGTTGTTGTTGCGTGAGCCGTTGACGGAGATTTCCTTCTGGCCTTTTGGACGCCAGGCGCTGGAGCCGACGTCGCCACTGTTATTCGTGGCGCCCGAGGCGACCCCCGCGGCGAGCAGAATGAGATCCGCCGGATTGCGGCCATTCAACGGCAGCTCCACAATCCGCTTCTGATCGACGTTGTGATTCAACGTCGCAAGGCGCGTGTCGACTGTCGAGGCGAGAGCCTCCACCGTGACTGTCTCCTGGGTATTGCCGACCTCCAAATTGACATCGACGCGGATGTTCTCATTGGCTTGCAGCACAATCCCTTTGCGCTCATATTTGCGGAATCCAGGTTGCTCCACGGTCAGCGTGTAGGCGCCAACAGGCAGGAGGGTGATGACAAATCCTCCACTTCCGTCGGAAACCAGATTGCGGACGGCGCCCGTAGCGGTGTTGATCAACGTGATGTTCGCGCCCGGTACGACGGCGGCCTGCGAATCAGCCACCGTTCCGGACAGTGACGCCGTATCGCGGGCTTGACCGAATACGGTGACGGTGCCGACGTATGTGGCGATCACCAAGAAAAGGCAACGCCACTGAAACAAGCTGCACGGTTTCATTTGAAACTGACCTCCCGCTTTACGAAAATCTCAGTCCGAAACCAGGTGTTGGGGAGAGGATACGTCATGAGAGAGGCGTTTGCAACCTATAAGTGGGTGCATGCATCTTCAATAATGTCGGGTTCAGGGGTGGGCGAAGAAAAAGAGTAGAAAATTGGCAAGTTCCCTCTTGCCCGCATCCTAAGCGCGACAGTATACTGGCATTTTTACGGTGAGGATCGCCTCCCATGGCAAGCATCGCTCTCGTACGCGACGAATTCGATCCCGCGGCTCCCATGAAGGAAGCAGCCATGTTCTATGGGCTGTTTTTGCGCGGACATTCGCCGGACGCGCTGCGCAAGGACATCGACGTACCCAAGCCGATTCTGGAAAAGTGGATGAGGCCGCACCGTTACGATCCGAACTTTCGAGACAACTTGAAGAAAATGTACACCTATCGCAAGCGCGTGCTCGCGATCTTCGACGAGTTGGTCACGAACGAAAAACAGCGCGCGCGTTTGCAATAAACAACGCGGCGCCCGTTCGGCTCACGACCCTACCTGATCTTCGCTGAACTTCTCGGCAATGCGCACCCAGTGTTCCTGCGTCTTGAGGAAGGCGTCGACGACATCCGGATCGAACTGCGTGCCGCGGGCGATTTCGATGATGCGGCGAGCTTCTTGATGGGGATAGCTTTCCTTGTAGACGCGGCGGCTGACGAGAGCATCGTACATATCGACCACTGCCAGTAAGCGCCCGGCGATCGGTATCTGCTCGCCGCGCAGGCCGCGAGGGTAGCCGTTGCCATTCCAATGTTCGTGATGCGCGTAGATGATGTCGCGGGCTAGCCGCAGAAGTTCGTCGTCATTCGCGCCCGAACGCTGGCTGGCTCGCTCGATCACGTCGCGGCCAAACTCCACGTGGCGCCGCATGAATGTGTATTCGTCGTGCGTTAGCGGACCTGGTTTACGCAGAATGCGGTCGGGGATCCCGATCTTGCCAATATCGTGGATGGGCGCCAACTGCACGAGCATCTCGATCGTGTTTGATGTAAGGAACGTGCGGAAGCGGGGGTGGCGCGAAAGCTCGCCGCACAAAACGCGCGTATAGTTCTGTGTACGAAGTAGGTGGGCGCCGGTCTCGGCGTCGCGAACCTCCATCACTGCAGCCAAGGCGTTCAGCGTGAACTTGCGCGCTGTAGCGAGTTTTCTCAGTGACTCTTCCGAGCGCCGCTTTGTCTGAACCAGGCTATCTGCGAAGAACGCGAGGGCGACGCACGAGATTGTGAAGCTGGCGGGTACTGCTGAAAAGTAAGCGCCGTCACGAGAGAGAGAAATCCATACGGCGCACCAAAGCAACACGGCTTGCAGGAACACGATGCCCACGCGCCACAAGCCGTGGCCCGAGCAGACAATGGCCGTTGCCGCGAGGCCAAGCAGTACGCCGACGGCTTTCTCCCAAAACCAGCCGCCTGACGAGCGGTATAGGAAATCGCCGTGAAGCAGGTTATCCAATGCGGCGGCTTGCAGGTCGACGCCGGGATGAAAATTGTCCACCGGGGTGACGGAGTATCCACGCAAACCATGGGCCGAACTGCCGATCAAGACGATTTTGCCTTCGAGCCATTTCCGGCCAATGGCGCCGGACAGAACATCGGCCGCCGGAAAATGTGGAAACGCCCCCGCCCCGCCGTGAAAGCGAACGATCATATTCGCCCTGGAATCGAAAGGGATCCGCGCTCGGCCAGCAAGCAAGGCGTCTCCACGAAGGCCGCTTTCCACGACGAGCGCATTGGATG
>DASRHX010000098.1:0-3510 GCA_035650295.1 Bryobacteraceae bacterium
CTCCCCGGACTCTCGCACGATCGAGAGATGTGAAAATTATGTCGTCCTATAGCGTTGAAGTCAAGCCACCTCTGGCACTTACGACGCCCCTCCGGGAGAGGGCTTTGGCGGTCGGAATCAAGGATCACAATAGCTTGCAAGGCGACTCTGATCGAACACACTTAGCCACGCCCGCCGACGAAACACGACTTCTTATCGATAAGATTCGGCTTGCAGTGTCATCATGAGTTGTGCCAAATAAGCGATCCGCTGTTCCCGGATACTGAACTATACGCTTCCGACTGACTGGGGCTCGTCTTAATCGCCGCTATGATTCGGGAGCTTCGGTTCGGGATCGTTCTCCTCGCTCTTGCTCTCGTTGGTTGGCTTTGCGCTGTAATCATCGGAATCGTCCATCGTTGACGCCAGTGTCGGCCACGACTGGAAGCATCAGACGCCTAACCGACGAGGGCTTCGAGCTCGGACTCGACTTCGGCGATGGTGTACTTTTCGTAGACTTCGTGGGTCTTGAGGAAGGTGGCGATCTGGTCGCTGGTTTGAAACCCGAGGAGGCGACGAAGGTCGGGCTTGGTCAGACGGCCGTTGCGGTACTCGTCGGCGACGAGGGCTTCCAGCGCGCGACGCGTGAGGTCAGTGCCCGCGGCTTTCAGGCGTGCTGCAACATCGTCAGGAATTTCGACAGTCAAGATCATGGCGCGAAGTCTTTCCTCTTTCACAGTAGCGGACGGAGGCGTGCATGTCACTGTGGGATACAAGATCAGGGGATATAGTATGCCTCATGTGGACACGGCGATCATTGTTGCAGACGGCGGTGGGAGCGGGTGTGGGGGCAAGCAAGCCGAACGTCATCTTCATCCTGGCCGATGACATGGGGTGGGGGGACCTCAGTTGCTACGGCAATCCGCGCATGAAGACGCCGCATTTAGACAAGCTCGCCAGCCAAGGGACTCTCTTCACCCAGTTTTACGTAAATGGGTCTGTTTGCAGTCCAACGCGTTCGGCCTTCATGACCGGTATGTTCCCGGCGCGCAACCGCATGCACGGACATCTTGCGACCGAGGAGCTGAACCAACGGCGTGGGATGCCGAACTTCCTCGATCCGAAGGTGCCCAACGTGGCGAGCATGTTGAAGGGCGCGGGTTACCGCACGGCGCATTTTGGTAAATGGCACTTGGGGCGCTTTACTGGCGCGCCGATGCCGGACGCTTACGGGTTCGATCATCACATGTCAGTGACGTCGAACGAGACGCGGTGGAACGAGGTTGGTCCGGGCTTTCGCGCGCGGTCAACGCAGTGGATAGTAGATAACGCCCTCGAATTCATCCGCCAGGGGCCGCGTTCTACACCCTTCTACGCGCAATTGTGGACCCTGCTGCCACACGCACCGCTGGCACCGACCGAGGAGCAATTGGCCCCGTTCAAGCAACAGCAGCCGGGACCGCATGTTCCGTGGCCGGGAGCACAGCAGATCTATCAGGCTTCGCTGCGCGATCTGGACACGCAACTGGGCCGTTTGTTTGCCGAGTTGGAGAAGGACGGCCTGGAAAAGGACACGCTAGTCGTTTTCTCCTCCGACAATGGTCCCGAGGATATACATGTCGCCAACGCGGCGCATTCGGCGTTCGGCAGCCCAGGACCGTTCCGCGGAAGAAAGCGCAGCCTGTACGAGGGTGGCGTGCGCGAACCAGGAATTGCGCGTTGGCCAGGCCATGT
Source organism: Bryobacteraceae bacterium (assembly GCA_035650295.1). GTDB lineage: Bacteria > Acidobacteriota > Terriglobia > Bryobacterales > Bryobacteraceae > JAFLBB01. The sequence goes on from DASRHX010000098.1 coordinate 1,714, forward strand.
TCCGGCGGGCAGAGTGGAGACGGCGGCCGTGGTGTCGGGTGTCGATCTCCTTCCGACGCTGGCGAAGTTCGCCGGAGCCGCGACGCCAACGAATATCGACGGAGAGGATGTGAGCGATGTTTTCTTGGGGGCGTCGCGCCAGCGCCGCAAACCGCTGCATTGGGAGTGGCGGTTCAATGTCGCCGGATATGCGATGAACCGCAGTCCGATGTTGTCGATGCGTGATGGCGACTGGAAACTGCTGATGAATCCTGACCGTAGCCGTGTGGAGTTGTATAACATTCCGGCCGATCCGGCAGAGATGAACAACCAGGCCAGGGCGCAACCGGGAATCGTCAAGAAGATGAGTGCGCAGGCACTGGCGTGGCAGAAAACGCTGCCGCCGGGGCCCGTGGAACCGAGTGCGGGGAAAAACGATTGGAATTGGCCACGCGGGAGCCGTTAGCCACAGATGCACAGATAAAGAAAATTTTGAGCGGGTTTGAGGCTCCGTTGCGCCTGTAGTTTTACAGAGGAGATAGAAATGGGACTAAACGAGAGACGGAAGATAAAGGAACTGCAGGATACGACGTTTCCTGAGCGTGTAAAGGAGATCGAGGAGATCTGCGGAGCGCCGATTCCGTATGACGTCGATTGGGAGAGTATGGCCGACGACGCCGAAGCGCTGCGCTTCATCGACAACCTCTCCTGCCACCGCTTCAACATGGCGCTTCGCGTGATTTGCTCGGATGCGATGGGGAAAGAAGCTGTGCGCTCCACGCTGAAGACGATCAAGCTGAAGAATGTCAAAGAGACGGGTGAGATGAAGATGGACTTCGCCGGCGGAGTGTTGGAAATGCACTGCGCCTACGCGCTGGGCACCACGGGCATGTTCAGCGACACCGCGATCCGGCAGTTGCTCGAAAAGAACCTTTAGCGACCTTCCATGGACATACCCGAGCAGTACCGGGCCGAAGTGGAGCGATTTCCGGCGGTGCTGCTCGCGCTACTAGCTGCCGAGCTGGCGGCGGGAAACGGAATTGCGGAACTTGGCCATGGATTCCCCGCCGCGCCCTGTGGCGCCTATGTGCTGCTCAAAGCGCCAGTGACGACGCGTCCGCGCGCGCAGGATGCCGAGATTGATTTCTACGACTACAACACGCGGACGCATTCAGGCCGGTTCAGCGACGCGAAAAAACACTTCTTCATTCTGGAGCCGCCGCATGGGCCGGGTCTGACGTTTCCGCCCGAACCGATGACGCCGTCTGACGGCGAGTTGGCCGGCCGCTTCCACGAAAGCATGGCAGTCGATTACGACAAGTGGCACGACGGGATTGGATACGACCTCGCTGCGATTCGCGATGCGAACGAGGACGAACTTGAGGCAATCGAGCGGATGGTGCTCGCGAACTCGCCGCGCGGCTGGCACGACGTCGAAGCGATGGCCGTGCTCAACACTCCGCGCATGATTCGGGAGCTTAGGGCGATCCTGAAGGGCGGCGACAACCAGTTGAAGCAGGCAGTCGACCGGTACGCGCCCGATCTGATGACGAAGCAGAGCAGAACGGCGACGCTGGTGAGGGCGCTTGAGGAGTCCGTGATCTATGGCGGCCTGACGCAGGCACTCGACGATTTGCCCGACTTCCACCCGCCCGAGGCGGTGGAGGCACTGTTCCGCGGAGCCTTGCGGCGCGAGGGCGAGGTGGCAGTGCACTTCGCGGCGATGCTCTATTACTTGCACGGCAAGGCGAAGGAGCCGTTCGATTGGAGCCACCGTCCATTCTATCTGCGTTTTCATGCGCCCGTTGGGCCGGAGCG
>DASRHX010000099.1:0-9187 GCA_035650295.1 Bryobacteraceae bacterium
TCGGTTCCATCGATACGAACCAGTTGACGCCCTACACGCAGCAGTGGAACCTGAATGTACAGCATGGGCTCACCGGCAACATGGTGCTCGAAGTCACCTACTCCGGCACGCGCGCCATTCACATGATGCGCACGCAAGACATTAACCAGCCACTGCCCAACGTTGGCATCGCCAACGGTACGCTGAACGCCAACTCGCTCCGCCCCTACAAGGGATGGGCCGTCATCAACCACCGCGAGCAGAGCTACATGTCCAACTACCACGGCTTGCAGGTTGGTCTCAATCGCAGTTTCTCGAAAGGCTTCCTCGCGCAGGTCGCCTATACATGGTCCAAGGCCATCGACAACGCCGACTTCACTGGCGGCATCTACGGCTTCGTACCCAACACGCGTGATAGCTCCGGTGAACGCGGCCCGGCCAACTTCGACGCCACGCATAACTTCGTCGCGTCTTACTTGTGGGACATCCCCTTCCTGAAGTCGCGCACCGACTTCTTCTCGAAGGTCTTTGCCGGCTGGCAATACTCTGGCATCGTCACTATGCGCACGGGGCTACCGCTCAATCCACTCACCGGCGTTGACCGGGCCGGCGTGGGCAGCTCCGCCCGCCAACGTCCGGAAACCATTCGCAGCCCGTTCATCTCCAAGGGAGAGCGCACGGTAAACTCCTGGTTCGATGCGGGCGCCTACATTCAGCCCACGCTGGGAACTTTCGCCTCGACTGCGCGCAACATCCTTCGCAACCCCGGCTGGAACCAGTTCGACATGTCGTTTGCTAAGATTGTGCGGCTTGGCGAGGGCCGCCAGGTGGAGATTCGCGCCGATGGCTTCAACATCTTCAACCACACGCAATTCGACGCGGTTGGCGCTACACTTTCCACTCCCACTACCTTCGGGCGTGTTACGTCGGCACGTAACCCACGCAGCTTTATGGTGGGCGCTCGCGTGCAGTTCTAGCCTGTTCGCCGAGCCGGGGGCAGCCTGCAAGAGTTGCCACCCGGCCATCGTCGAAGCATTCGCCAAAACCGGAATGGGCCGCTCGATCCAAGAGCGGCCCACCGTTTCTCCGGCCACGTTTTTTCACCGCCTCTCCAATCGTCACTACTCCATCACGCCTCAATCCATGCGCAGGCACCAACTTGATGCGCAGGGTAGGGAAGTCAACGTCGTCGAGAAGCCCATTTCGCTCGCCATCGGTTCCGGCAACCACGCCATCACCTACGCTTCCCGCACGCCTCGGGGCCTGCTGCTCGAGTTGCCGCTCTCCTGGTACCGCAAGTTAAATGGATTTGCGATGTCGCCCGGCTACGATTCGCCCGCGCATCAGGACTTTCGCCGCGAGATTTCGGCGTCCTGCCTCTTTTGCCACTCCAACTCCGCCACGCCCGCGCCGATTGACTGCCAGCGCTGCCACGGCGACGCCATAGCCCATGCCGCCCGCCCTTCGAAGAGCAACATCCATAACCCGCGCCGAAACGTCGAGGTGTGTCTCCAATGCCACCTCGAAACCACTTCCCGCGGCATTCCCGACTCCATGCGCCAATCCGGCCGTGAGGCATTCTCGTATCGCCCTGGCGAACCGCTCGTCCGCTACAAGCTTTATTTCGACCGCGCCGACACTCAATCGACCGATCGCTTCGAAATCAATCACGCTGGATTTCGATTGCTGCAGTCGCGCTGCTTCACGGAATCAAAAGGAGGGCTGACCTGCATCAGTTGCCACGATCCGCATTCGGCCCGCGTGCGAGCTCGCGCCTGCCAGCAATGCCACAACTCGTCGCACGTTCGCGATGCGTCGCCCGATTGCGCATCGTGTCACATGCCCAAGCGCACCGCCTCGGATGCGATCCACACGACCATGACGGATCACAAGATCCAAAGAGTTCCACGATTCATCAACCCTACACGCGAGGACCAAGTTCCCTACGCCGGACCTGTTGTTCCTTTCTTCACTAAGGCCGATGCGCTGAGCCTGGCAATCGTAAACATTCGGGATGCCAACGAGGAGTCGGTTCAGCTGTACCGCCGGCATCTTTTGCGCGCCCCAGGCGACGAAGCGGCGCGTATTTCGCTTGCTAAAATGTTGTTGCGTTTGAATCGCCCCTCCGAGGTGGCGCCAATCCTCGCCCGCGCAGTCACCGCCGACGCCCTCCAAACCCTTGCCGTAAGTTACGCAGTCCAAGGCCATCACCAGCGTGCCAAGGAGCTCCTGGAACGCGCTCTCCTCCGTAATCCAGATCACACTCTTTCTTGGATCAACCTTGGCATCACCCTCGACGCTATGAAAGATCAGGTCAAAGCGCTCGCTGCATTCGAAGAAGCCGTTCGCCTCCAACCCGACTCCTCCGAAGCGCGGCAGTACGTCCAGCACCTTCGTCAGCGCCAGTAATGGGCTGCTTTCCCATTTACCGCCGCCTCCTTCCATGCCATAATCCTTCGAGCCCATGTCACCTGACGTATCCGAGCAAAACGCGCCTCCTTACCAAACGCTTCACTTCCACTGCACGGCGGAAGGAATTCCCTTACTTGTCCTCTACCTCAAGACCATTCTCTTGAGCATTTTTACCCTGGGCATCTATAGTTTTTGGGGACGGACCGAGATCCGCCGCTACCTTTACAACGAAGTTCTCGCTGGCGACGACCGCTTCGAGTGGCACGGCACACCGCTCGAATTGTTAATCGGCTGGCTCAAAGCCATCGCCATTCTGATCGTCTTCTATGTGGGCTTCTTTCTGGCCACTTTGAGCGGCTCGGAATGGGTCAAAATAGGCGCCGTACTGCTTCTGTATCTGGGCATCTTCGCGCTCATGCCCTTTATTCTCGTAGGCTCCACGAGATACAGACTCAGCCGTACGTCCCTGCGCGGCATCCGCTTCTCATCCTCGGCGCGCGTCGGCGAATTCGCCAAGCTCTATTTCAAGGGTTTGTTCTTCACCTTGCTGACGCTCGGCTTCTACTCGCCATGGTTCGCCAATAACATCGTGGGCTATTTGACCAAAAACACGCGCTACGGCGATCAGTCGTTTAACTACGATGGCGAAGGAAAAACTTTGTTCGGTCCATACGTCGCGATGCTCTTCCTCCTCCTTCCGACGCTTTACCTAATCTCGTTCTGGTATCTAGCCCGCCAGCAGCGGCATTTCTATTGCCACACCACGTTCGGCGCGGCGCGTTTCGATTGCACCATCCGCGGACGTCAACTCCTATGGATGATGTTCTCGAACGCCTTGCTCGTGATCTTCACGTTGGGCATCGGTTATCCGTGGGCCGTCATTCGCAACCTGCGGCTGCAATGCGAGACCGTCCGCCTCTACGGCAATGTTGACCTCACTTCCGTGAATCAGTTGCTCACCGGTCCAACGGCTACCGGCGAAGCGCTTGGCCAGGTGTTGGAAGTCGAAGGTGACATCGGCGGGGCCTTCGGGCTGTAGGGCGAATGACGGGCAGCTACTTTGACGGCAGATCCGCCGCTCGGCAGAGCGTCGAACTGCGCCTCGCCGGCGAGGGGGTCATGCTCACGCGCAGCGATGGCAGCGTCGTGCACTGGCCATTTCATTCTTACCGTCTTCAACGCAGCCCCGGCGACCGCTTTCTGCGGTTTGAACGCGCCCCCTATCGCGGCGAGTGTGTCCTCGTAGAATCGCCTGAGGATGTGGCGCGCCTGCTGCGCCAACTCCGCCAAGCCGAACCCTCCGCCGGACGGTCGAAGCGCATTGCGGCGTGGCTGCTCCTCGCCTCAGTCGCAGTCGGAGCGGCGCTCTGGGCGGGCTTTCCCCTCCTGGTTGCTGTCGTCGCACGTGTCGCGCCCGTCTCGATGGAAGAGCGCCTCGGCCGGGCCGTCTTTCATTCGCTCGCACCGGAGTCCTCACGTGTTCGCAACGCGGACGCGCAACGCGCCATGGATCGCGTCGTCTCGCGCCTTCGCGATGCAGCCAGTGGACCGTATACTTACCGCGTCGCCATCACCCGCGATTCAATGGTGAACGCCTGGGCTGCCCCTGGGGGCTACGTCAACGTCTATTGCGGCCTCGTCCAGCGCCTGAATTCGGGCGATGAAATGGCCGCGGTCCTGGCGCACGAGTTTCAGCACGTCATCCAGCGCCATTCCACGCGCAGTCTTGTGCGCACTATCCTCATCCGGACGGCTCTCTCCTTGACGGGCACGGGCGGCGACGGGTTATTCGACACGGCGGGAATGTTGGGCGCTCTCCATCTGATGCGCTCCGACGAGGCATCCGCCGACGCGGGCGCGCTCATGTTGCTCCGCCGCGCTGGATTGGATCCACGCGCGATGGCCGAGGCATTCGCACGCATCGATCGCGAGTCGAAGGATCTTCCGGGCGCCCTCGAATACCTCTCTACACATCCCTCCACTGCCAGCCGCATCGATGCGGCCAAACGCGCCGCCGCAAATCCTGCGACATATCACTCGATGCTTACGCCATCCGAGTGGAAACAAATTCAGGATGCTTGCTATTCGGCTCCGCCGAGCGGCAAAGGCAGGTAATCGTAGTCGACGATCATCTTTTCCGCCAGTAGAACTTTCAGTTCACGCTCAATCTTGGCGTGCTCCATCCGGCCTGCCAGGTTCTCAAGTTCGTGCGGATCTTTCTGCAAGTCATAGAGTTCCAACACCGGCCGCTTGCCAAAATAGATGCGCTCCCAATTCGCCTTCAGCTTGCCCTCCTTGTGCAATCCCAGCACCTGCTGCCAGCCGGTGTCCCGCGCGGAATCAACTGGTTGGTACTCCATCTGCGGCGTGCAGTTATAGATCAACTTCCATTTTTGTGTACGGACGCATCGTGACAAGTCGAACGTGCTCGCCTTTGTGTCCGGTTCAAAGGGTGAGTTGCCGTGGTATAGCCGCGCGCCGAAGAGCGCCTCTCGTGGTGAGTGCGGCTGACCCGTCAGGGCGCCTAGAAAACTCCGGCCCGTCATGTCCTTCACCGGCTCCGCACCCGCGGCTTCCAGTAATGTGGGCGTGATGTCCTCGCCCGAAATCAGTTCATCGTTCACCTGGCCGCTCTTCACCCGCTTGGGCCAGCGGACCAGCAGGGGAACGTGCAATCCGCGCTCGTAGAGCGAACCTTTGCCGCGTGGAAGCGCCATGCCGTTGTCACCCATGAATACGATGATCGTATTGTCAGGATTTCCTCTTGCCGCTATGGTGTCGAGCACCCATTGGAACTCCTCGTCCATGCGGCCGATCTCGTCATAGTAGCGCCTGAAGTCCTCTCTCATGCCGGGGACGTCCGGCACGTCCGGCGTCAGCGTGACCGTTGCTGGATCGTGCGGACGTTCCAGCGCAGTCGAGTCCCAAGGATGGTGTGGATCGTTGAAATTCACCCATAGAAAATATGGCCGTCCATCCGGACGTTTGTCGAAGAACTCATTCAGCTTCGCCTTCGTCTGCGCTCGCGTCGATTGCCCGTCGAGCCAATCCACACGCCGCTGCCAGGTGAGCATGTGGTTCTTTTGAAATAGCGCCCCTATCGTTGGACCCACGCGGCCCGGTCCATCCAGATGGAACCAGCGCCGGCACACACCCGTGAAATAGCCTTGTGTTCGCAGCAGTTCAGGCAGTGTGACTACATCCGGCGGCAACGGAGAAGAGAAGCGTCCCATGCGGGCAGCCACGGGGGACCGGCCCGTCATGAAGGCGGTACGCGAGGGTACGCACTGCGGCGCTGCCGTGTAGGCGTGCGTGAACCGCATTCCCTGAGCGGCAAAGCGGTCCAGGTTCGGAGTGCGGATCTCTTTATCCCCATAGCAGCCCATGTAGGGCGCGCTATGGTCGTCGGAAAGGATGAAGACGATGTCGGGCGGCGGGGCTGAGGGTTGCGCGAGACCCTTCTGTCCAAGTGCGGTCAGGATGGCGAGCGTCTGTCGTCGAGTCATGGCAGTGCCAAAACTCCCCAAGGCCCCAGTCCGGCCTTGATCGTCTTTACAAGCTTTTGAGCGCTAAGATCGACGACGGCCACGGAATTCGCCGGACCGTCGGCGGCAAACAGCGTCCTTCCATCGGGCGAAAGCGCCAATCCCCACGGACGGGTCCCCACGTCGATCGAACCCGCGACCTCATTCTTTGCCGTATCAATCACGAACACCTTCTTGCCGCGTCCGGTGCTAACGTAAGCCTTCGAACCATCCTGCGAGATCACGACGTGCATCGGCTTGATCACGCCGGGCTCGCCAAGCTTGATCGTCCGCAGGGTTTTGTGCGCCACTGAATCTATGAGACTGACAAACCCGTCATTTTCATTGGTCACGTACGCACGCGTACCATCGGGCAGAAACGCCACCGAACGGGGCCGCCGGCCGACTTTGAACGTCTTCAGCACCTTCTTCACAGCGGGATCAATCACGGAGATTGTACCCGTGTGCTCCGATGTGACGTAGATGAACGAGCCGTCGGGACTCCGCGTGACGCCCTCGGGTTCTTCTCCGACCGTGAAGGAATGTAGCACTGTTCCGGCTGCAATGTCCACAATGCTCGCTTTGGCGTCGTCCTCGTTCGATACGAAGAGCAACGAACCATCCTTGCTCAAATCGAACTGCTCAGGATCGGACCCGCTCTTAATCACACGCACCACTTTGCCTTGCACCACGTCGATCACTCCGATGCCGTCAGCGCTCTTGTCCGGTGGCGGCAGCGTACTTTCGTCGACACCTGGAGGCGCGGGCGGCGATCCACTCAATGCCACATACACCGTCTTGCCATCCGGACTCCCATGGATGCCACGAGGCCGTTTGCCGACGGATATCGTCGCAGTCACCTCCATCGTCACGGGGTTGATCACGCTCACGTCACCGCCGTTCTCGTTGGTGACATACACGAGGTAAGGAGGCTTGGGCTGGTCCTTCTTTGTCTCTATACGCGGCGGTGTGTTGCACGCCGTGATCAGGAGCGCGATGGGAATCAGGGCTGCGATTGATTTCATCAATTCTCCATTAGGTCGAATACATACAGGGCGCGGCCGATGGCCATCGCGATGTACTGCCTGCCATCGACGGCATACGACATCGGGCCGGCATTGATGCCGCCATTCGTCTTGAATCGCCACAACAACTCACCAGTCGCGGCATTTAATGCGAAGAAATCGCCTTGGCCGGTGCCGGAGAAAAGCAGATTCGATTTCGTTGTCAGCACGCCGACGTTCAGCGGAATCTGCACTTTGAATTCCCACTTCAAGTTGCCGGTTTCGGGGTCGAGTGCGCGAATAGCGCCGTATGGCTCCTCGTCCGGCTTCACTCGCTGACCACCACCGTTGAAGATGACGCCGGGTTTGTAGTCGGCCTCACCCTTGTAGTAATAGGCGCCCTGCTCGCGGACCGGCGCGTAGAATAGCTTAGTTTGTGGGCTGTAGGAAGGACTTGCCCAATTGGTGCCCCCGGCCAGCGACGGCCACACTAGGTTTCCCTCTTCTGTTGGATCGGTCCCCGGAATTACCATCGGCCGTCCGCTATCGTCCAATCCCTTCGCCCAGGTCTGGCGCACGAACGGCTTGCCCGTAAGGAACTTTCCGTTCTCACGGTCCAGAACATAAAAGAACGCATTGCGGTTGGCAGTCACCACCATCTTCTTCGGTGTTCCACGGAACTGGCCATCGATCAACACGGGAACCTGCGTGGCATCCCAATCGTGCGTGTCGTGCGGCGTGAATTGGAAATGCCACTTCTTTTTACCCGAGTCCACATCGAGCGCGACAAACGAACACGCGTATAGATTGTCGCCCTTGCGCACATCGCCATTCCAATCAGGGCCCGGATTTCCGGTTCCCCAAATCGTCGTGTTGCTCGCCGAATCGAAGGAGCCCGTGGTCCAAATCGACGATGAACCGGTCTTCCACGAATCGCCTTCCCATGTGCCGAACTCGGGATCCCCCGGTCCAGGGATCGTATAGAAGCGCCACGCGCGCTTGCCCGTCTTGGAGTCATAGGCGTCAATGAAGCCCCGGATACCAAACTCGCCACCGGCGACGCCAAGGATAATCTTGTCCTTCACCGCAAGCGGAGCCACTGTCGACGAGTAGCCCAGTTTGTAGTCGGCCATCTCGACATCCCACTTTACGCGCCCTGTCCGAGCGTCGAGTGCGATCACATGCGCGTCAATGGAGCCGTAGTAAACCGTGTCGCCGAGAATCGCCACGCCTCGATTCGGCCGGCCGCAGCATAAGCGCAGGTCCTTGGGAATCTGCTTCTCATATCGCCACAACACATTCCCCGTCCGCGTGTCGATTGACTTCACCACGTTCGGCCCCTCTGTGAGGAACATCACACCATCGACAACGAGAGGCGTCGTCTCGTGCGACTCGGTGGTGTTGGTGTGATGTACCCACGCCACCTTGAGGCGCTTTACGTTCGACACGTTGATCTGGTCGAGTTGTGAATGCCGCTGTCCGTTGTAGTTACCTGAATAGGTGAGCCAGTTCTGCGGCTCCTTGTGCGCTTCCAGGATCCGGCTGTATGGAACGTTCTGTGCAAATCCAACGCTGGCGAGGAGCGCCGCCGCAATCATTCTCATATTGGCTCCTTTAACGAGACTAGAAACGATACGAGATCATCCAACTCCGGCGCGGAAATTCTGTCGCGGTAGGAGGGCATCGGCGAACGGCTGCGGTCGGTAACGATAGACTTCAAATCCTTCTTAAAGAAGGCGTGATTGTTGCCGGCCGAATCCCGAATCACGATGGCGAAGGTATCTTCCTGAATGCGGATGCCATCAATCGTCTTCCCCGTGCTGGTGACGGCTTTCGTGAGCACAAATCCCTCGGGCAAAGTAGCGGCCGGCGCCATCACCGATTCGCGCAAATGCGACGCGCTCCGTTTCAGGCCAATGCTGGATAGATCGGGTCCCATGAAGCCGCCCACATAGGTGTCACCATGCTTGATCGTATGGCAGCCCGAGCATCCGTGTTTGTCGTAAAGCGCCCTTCCTTTGACCGGGTCACCCGGTACAGCCCGTACATCCACTCGTGCCAGCGAGCGGACAAATGCGGCAACCTGCGTCACTTCGCGGCGCGTCATATGCCACGCCGGTGGCATCTCGGTTCCTGGCAAGCCCACTTCAATAATTCGAGCCAAGTCCCCGTCTGTTTTTGCCTGAACCAACTCCCGGCGAGAGAGATCCGCTCCCTTCCCGCCATCGCCGGTGGGACCGTGGCAATAGGTGCAGGAACCTAGATACA
>DASRHX010000100.1:0-3077 GCA_035650295.1 Bryobacteraceae bacterium
ACGTATCCGCGACGATTGGGGAGAGGACAACTTCACGGTGAAGCTTCAGATTGATCCAGACCGTGCCAATCTCGTCGGCATCACCAACCTCGATGTAGCTGCCGCTTCCGCCACCGGTGTGAATGGCCTCCAGGTAGCCACGCTGCGCGAAGGCGACAAGCAGATCCCCGTGCTGGCGCGCCTGCGCATGGAGGAGCGATCCCAACTCTCCGACGTTCAGAATCTCTATGTCTACTCGACACAGGGACCGCAGAAGGTCCCCTTGCGTCAGGTCTCTTCCATCGCCTACCAGATACAGACCGAGAAGCTGCGGAGGTTTAACCAGTGGAGTGAACCCCAAAAATGAGACAGCAAGTTAAGGGACGAAATACATTGAATGGAGTGAGGAATGGATTTGTCCCGAGCTGTTTACACCCGCGATCTGAAGATCGCTGCGATGCGCGCGCTTGATGCCGGTAGTACGACGGCTGAAGTCGCTCGCAAGTATCAACTCAGTCCAAAGCTTCTGGAACGCTGGCGGGGAGAGTGGCGCGCCAAAGGAGAAGCCGCGTTTCCCGGCATCGGCCGCGGTGGCCTTGGACTGGCGGCGCTGGACGACGCGCGCCGGATCGCCGAGCTGGAGCGCCAGATCGGCCAGCTCACGATGGAGAACGATTTCCTAAAAAAAGCCTTGCAGCATTTCAGGGATCATCATCCGCCAGCCGTCGTCAATGGAGGGGATGTTTGTTTGAAGAAGTTCGCCAGGCGGCCACGAAAGGGGAAGCCGTGAACGCGCTCTGTCAGATGACCGGTCTGAGCCGGGCCGGTTACTACCGCTGGCGTGTGCCGCCGCTGATCCTGCCTGTGGAGATGGAATTGCGCGATCAGATGCAGCAGGTGGCGCTGGAGTCGCCGGCTTATGGCTATCGCCGAATCACAGCGGAACTCCAACGGCGTGGTTTCGAGATCAATCACAAGCGGGTCCTGCGGCTCATGCGCGAAGACAACCTGTTGTGCCTGAGACGGAGATCCTTCGTGGTGACGACTGATTCCAATCACAACCTGCGGATCTATCCGAATCTGGCGAAGGACATCACACCGACGATTATCAATCGCCTGTGGGTAGCGGATATCACTTACATCCGATTGCGGCGAGAGTTCATTTATCTGGCGGTGGTACTGGATGCCTTTTCGCGGCGCGTGGTGGGTTGGGCTTTGGGTCGGACTTTGGAGGCCGATCTCGCGATCGCGGCATTACGGATGGCGCTCGATGAGCGGATGCCGTCACCAAGCCTAGTCCATCACTCTGATCGCGGCGTGCAATATGCCTCGACGCAATACACCGCCCTATTAAAAGAGCATCAAGCTTCCATCAGCATGAGCCGCCGCGGCAACCCTTACGACAATGCTGCCTGTGAATCTTTCATGAAGACGCTTAAATACGAGGAGGTTTATCGAAACGAATATCGCGATATGGAAGATGCCCTCGCTTCCATAGCTCAGTTCATCGAGCAGGTCTACAATCAAACTCGGCTGCATTCCGCTCTCGGCTATCTGCCGCCGGCGGAGTTCGAGCAGAATGGCGGCGTACAGTGAGGATGCTGCGCAACACGTGTATTGGGGGCTCTGCCCCCAAACCCCCGGGATTTTGCCGCCTTTCCCGCCAGAATAAGCTGTGTTGCTTCGCAATTGGGGGCTGCGCCCCCAAACCCTGCCAAAACCTTGCGGGCAGGAGGCGGATTTCCCGCCCCCTGGCTATTCCGGCCGCTGAGTCGGCGCTCGCGTTGCGTCCCCGCATTGCCCTATCCTCCGCTCAGGTACTCCCAGGGTGGATTACACTAACCTCGTCGTGCAATGATTTTTCAGCGGACGGCGATTACCCCTTAACTTCATGTCTCACTCCAGGGGTTCACTTCAAAGACTCAATGAGAGTCCCCCTGCCTTGAGTCTCAATGAAGGTGTCCGGCATGTGTTGGGTGACCCGGACCGCCCTCTACAGGCGCTGGCCGTCCAAGCGCGCCATGATTGTAGCGCTCATCGCCGATTGGGGCGCTGAGGCTGCTGAGACACCTGACACCGGCGCGCTTGAAGGCGACATCGAGGTGTTCCTCACTGCGACGCTCAAGTGGTTCGCGGACCCATTGAACTCTGGCATCTTCCTGGATCTGGTGGCCGAGGCAAAGCGCGATCCGAAGCTGAAAGCCATGTTGTACTCGGGTCTTCGAGAACGACGACGAGCAGCAGCCGAGAAGATTCTGCAGCGCGGCATCACACGTGGTGAGTTGCCTGGCGACGTCGACGTGCAGTTGGCGCTCGACTTGATGGCGGCTCCGTTGTTCTGGCGCGCCGTCGTGACGCAAGGGGATACGTCGGGGCCGTACATCCGAACGATGACCAGCGCGTTTCTCCGCGCGATCGATGCGACGCCCGGTCACTCAGCGACCAGCGCGATAGAACGCGAACAGACGCCGATGTAGATCACCCGCGCAGCGGTTCGCGGCGGCAAATGCTATCTGGTTCGCGAGGGCCGCAAGCGCCCGGTACTTCTTCCCGATGCGTGGGAGGGAAGCCCTCCGCGACGCCGGCGCGAATCACCCGCCGCGTGAAGGCGGGATGACCTAAAGTCCACGGCAACTTTGCCGATGGTGGAATTAATCCTAACCAGATGACGGCGTTCGTTAGGGGGGATGTGCTACTGGCAACCCCGCTAATGGCCGCCGGTTTTTTCTTTACCAGGCGTTCATTGCCGCTCGATTTGCTCACAATCACGACACCACTTGTGGAAATAGATTTTAGAAACTGTACCGTTTCTAAAACTGGCGAATCGCGAGTGATGTTTCCACAGTCCGCATGGACCTTCGCATAGCCTTTCGCAAGGCCGACAGTTCGTCACGTTAGAAAGCGCTTGGATCCTCACCCACCATTGAGTCCGCCGCTCCCAACCGACGCACCCAATCCTGGGCTATGTGCTCGGTGCGTACGGATTCGCGCTACAGCTCCCGGCGCGTTCCGGCCTTGTGGAACCCTTGGAAGGCCTCGGAGGTGGCCCTTTGCCAAGGTTGCGCCAGGAGCTACGGCTAGGATAGCGAAGCTGGGCC
>DASRHX010000101.1:0-6360 GCA_035650295.1 Bryobacteraceae bacterium
GAGCTTGATGTTCCAAGCGAGGTCGTGCAAATCGGATCTTGGACTGGACCCCTAAAATGAGGCACTCGCGGTAGCTACACTTTGCAGCGAAAGGAGCTGCGAGTGGCGCGAAAGAAGAAGATCAACAAGTACCCGGCGGGATTCCGAAAGCTGGCGTTGGAGCGGATGAAGACGTGCCGGAACGTGAGTGAACTCTCAGCCGAGCTAGGGATCCATCGGACCCAGCTGTACAAGTGGCGACGGGCATTGGAAGCCGCAGACGATGGGATCGGTCCACCTGCGAACTCGCAAGAGCGGGCACTACGAAAGGAAATCCGCGAGCTCAAGCGCGTGCTGGGCGAGAAAGTGCTGGAAGCGGATTTTTTCAAAGATGCCTTGCAAAAGGTCGAGGCTCGACGCCAGAACAGCGGCGGCTCTGGCGAGATGGCGTCTTCGAGGAAATCCGAGAGTTGATGACCGTGCAAGGCAATCTGGGCGTTGATCGAATGTGCCAACTGGCGCAAGCAAGCCGTGCGAGTTTCTACCGTTCGCTGAAGGAGCAAGCGCCAGAGGAAGGGGACCTCGAGGTGCGGTCCCCAAGCCAAACAAAGACATACAAACTGGCGGAGACCCGGCGACAGGCGTGTTGATTCTAAAAGAGGGCTACTCAAACCGCGGAGAACGGTACTCAGCCTTGGCGATCAAGCGCATAGTCACTATTGTCGGTGACATCTGTCCCAGCGAATCAGCCGAAGAGTGCTACTGTGTGCTGCGGCCGCTGCTGGCGGTTTCCGGGAGGCGGGTCCATTAAGCCTTCATTTGGGCAGCCCGCTTGATTCAATCCGTGTCCGCACGGGCACGCGTGCAGACGGCAACTGACCATTTGAGGCAAGCCCGCTTGCCCATCTGGCACGGCTTCCCAAGTCAAACAAAGGCATACTTGGGACGGAGAGTAGTAGACGTAAAATATTGGTTCACAATGACGACGTTGGCAAAGATGGTCCGGCGCGGTTCTGGAGATCAAGGGTTGCGGATTCGGCACCGGCAAGCGTCTCCGTCGCCTGATTCCGCGCCGAAGGGTGTTCGATGCACCCCATACGGTCTGATCACCTTCCTGAATTGGATGTGGTCACCGCGACGATACCGGCGGAGCCATCGACAGTGATGAGATCGCCAGTTTTGATGCGAGCCGTGGCGTCGGGGACGCCGACGACGGCGGGGATGCCGTATTCGCGGGCGACGACAGCGCCGTGTGAGTTGGCTCCTCCGGTTTCCACGATGAGCCCACCGGCAGTGAGGAAGAGCGGAGTCCAACCTGGGTCGGTGGATGGAGTGACGAGGATTTCACCGGGTTCGATGCGCGCGCCGACGGGGTCGAGGATGACTCGTGCGCGAGCCGTTACGACGCCGGCGGAGGCGGCGGTACCGGTGAGTGAGCCACTGGTCACGGTGGAGGTGATGCACGCTTCAGGCTCGGTTCCATCGGAGAGCAGCACGCTGGGAATATGGCGACGCCGCATTTCAGCTTCGTAAGAGTGGCGGCGTTCGATGACGGTGCGGCGAAGGTCGCGGCCATCAATGGCAGCGCGGATGCCGGCGAAGTCGAGATAGATAATGTCGGATGGAGCGTCGAGTTTTCCGCGGCGGGTGAGTTCGTCGCCAATGGTAAGCAGCTCGCGGCGAACGGCGCCGAGCATTTTGACGAGGAAATACTTGGGTAGTTCGCGAAGACCCAATAGCTGACGTGTACGAGTGAGAGAGAATTTGACGAGACGACCGCGAAGAGAACCGTGGAAGCGGGCCCGATGAACCAATGTTTCGATCATCGCAGAGGCTTCGGCGGCTCCGTGGACGAACAGGGTGTCAGGGGCGAACTCGGCGTTTTCGAGGCGCAGATAGTTTGCAAGCACACCGAAGACGTGCGATGGATCGTTGGACCACCGGTCGACACCAAGGTCGATTTCGGCGATGCCGCGGTGGCCGTAGTTGGACAGAAACGCGGCGACGCCTTGCTGCGCGACGGCGGGGAGAGAACCTTCGTGGAAGCGGGCACGCAGTTCCGCGGGGGTGAGCTGGTCGAAGATGACGGCCGCGGCGGCGTCTTCGCGAATGGAGCGGGACAGTTGCCAGAGCTCGATGTCCATCTCGGTCGTAATGTTGTGCGGTAGCCCGCGGAGGACGGTTTGGATCTCCTCGGACGAAGCGTCGTTGCCGAGGAGATTTGAGGCCAAAGCGAGCATGATGCCGCCGGCGGCAGCAACCGGCATGGTGGAGGTCATCACGGCAACGAGGGCGACTCCGAGAGCCTCTTCGATGAACTCGAGGCGCTTGCGCATTGCGACGCCTTTAGGAACGTCTAGTCGGGCGACAATTTCTTCACCGATAGCATGAGCGTTGTTGCGCGCGGCATCGGGGCAAATCAGCGCGTGAGCGGCACACAGCGGAGCGCGGGTTTTGACGGCGGCGCGGAGGGCTTTCGCGAGAAAGGGGAGCCAGGAGCGGCGATTGTAGTCGAATTCGGGTGCTGCCACGACCTTGTGAAGCGTGGCTGCCGAGCGCGCTTCCATGAAGCCGAACATACGGAGCAACACAGTGCGGCCGGCTTTGGAGCGGAGGGCGCCGGTGACGTCGAGGAACATCCGCTGGCCGGCTTCGGCAAAAACGGGCGCGCCGGATCGTGCGTCGTCGACGCGGATTCCAATGAGCTTGGCGACGGCAGAGGAGAGCAACTGAAACGTGGCGAGGCCAAGGGGGGTGATGGGCCGCTGAAGCCCTTGGGCCAGGCTGAAGCAGAAATAGATGCGAGGGCCGGGCGGGGTTTCGGCGCGGCGCACTGGGAGTGGATAAAGCGTGGTGATGGGGCGTGACTGGGTCAGCCAGAGAGCGCCAGCTTCGTCGAAAGCCCATTCGATGTCCTGGGGCGCGCCGAAGTGGCGTTCGACGTCGCGGCCGGTGGCGGCGAGGGCACGGACCTGCTCGGAGGAGAGACACGGCTGGAGCGCATGGACTGCGGTTTTTGCGTGGCTGTCGCCGATACTGCATTCGAGAATATCGCCGGTGGGAGTATCGACGATGAAGTGGTCGGGGTTAACGGAGCCGGAGACGACGGCTTCGCCAAGGCCGGGACTGGCATCGATGACCGATTGGAGACGGCTGCCGGTGACGGGGTTGGCGGTGAAGAGAACACCAGCGACTTTGGCGTCAACCATGCGCTGGACGACGACGGCGAGGCGGACGGCGCGGTGATCGATGCCTTGTGTGGCGCGGTAGGCGACGGCGCGCTCGGTCCACAGGGATGCCCAGCAGCGACGGACTGCCTCGAGGACGGCGGCAGCGCCGGTGACATTGAGATAGGTATCCTGCTGGCCGGCGAAGCTGGCGTGCGGGAGGTCCTCGGCGGTGGCAGAGGAGCGCACAGCGACGGGAACCGAGTCGCCGAGCTGGCGGTAGGCCTCGGTGATGGCGCGGGCGATGCCACGGTGCATGATGGCGGAGACGAACGCATCGCGTGTTTTCGCGGCGAGGAAGGCGCGCGTTTCCGGGGGCGCGGAGTCGAGTTCGTTGAAGGGGATCGAGATGGACTCGGCAATCCGGCGGTAGGCTTCCGTGGTGACACAGAAGCCATCAGGGACAGGGAAACCAGCGCGGATCAGCTCGCCGAGGTTAGCGGCTTTCCCACCGGCGATGGGAAGCATGCCTGCCTTGATCGCATTCAGATCGATCGTACAATCCTTAAATTCGGGAGCAGGTGTTGCTCCAATTGTGGGAGTGATCAAGCAACTCATGCGACTTTTGCCTCCTGTTGTGATTCGCGGTGTGCTGTTTCGAGGGCTGGGTTATGCCCGGCGATGTGATGCTGTTCAACGATGTGGTTGTCGCCAGAGGCGCCGGCGGGTTTTTCCCAGACGACCCACTTGAGGTCGAGGACGAAGATGGCGTAAACGACCGGGACGAGGCCCAGGGTAATGACCGTGGACAGTGTGAGACCACCGATTTGGGCGTAGCAGAGTGGCTCCCAGAGCGGTCCGCCGTGAGCGGCGAGCGGGAAGAGGGCGATCACCGTAGCGCCAACTGTAATGAGCACGGGGCGCAGGCGGACAACCCCGGCGTCGAGCAGGGCCTCGCGGAGTGGCGCGCCATCAGCGTGTCGCTCTTCAATGAAGTCGAAGAGTACGATGATGTGGCTGACGATGACGCCGACCAGGCTGACTATGCCCAAGAAAGCCATAAAGCCGAAGGGCATGCCCATGATGTAGAGCGCGGCGAGTGAGCCGGCGATGCCGTAGGGAATGGCTGCGAAGACGATGAGCGGCTTGATGGCATGTTTGAACTGGATGACGAGGGCGAGGAAGATGGCGGACACCGAGACGGCCATGACGACGACCTGTTGCTTGAAGCCCTTCACCTGTTCCTTGTACTCGCCGGCGATTTCGAGGCGCATGCCGGGAGGCAGGTCTTTTTGGATCGTTTTGATGCCAGGCATGACTTCGGCGAGCAGTTCCGACGGCAGGTAGCCCGAAGCGGGAAAGGCGGAGACAGTGATAGTGCGGTACTGGTTCAGGCGGCGCAGCTTGGAGGGCTGCATGTCGTAAGAGAGGGCAGCCAACTGGCTCAAGGGCACCTTGTGATTTTGCTGCTGCGATTGCACATATATGCTGTCGAAGTCGGCGACCTGGGAGCGCTGTTCCATACGTAGGCGAGCGACGATGGGGATGTTCTTATCACCGTCGCGAAGGGTAGCGATGGAGATGCCATTGAATGCGCTGACGGCGGAATTGGCGACGTCGTAGTTCGTGATCCCGGCGAGGTTGGCGCGATCGGGATCGACCTGGACGTTGACGGCCAAGGTTTCCTCGCCCCAGTCGTCGCGTACGCGCATGGAGGAGGGCGCGTCGCGGAGGTACTGTTTCATCCTCTCGGCGTAAGAGCGGATCGTGGGGATGTCCTCGCCAGAGATGCGGATGGAGACGGGGATGCCGACGGGCGTGCCGGTTTCGAGTGGGCGGACGTCAATGCGGGCGTTGGGAATGTTGTCGGAGAGGACTCGCTGAAGCTTTGGCAGAAGGTGGCTGGTCTCATGCTTATCGTGGGCCTTGAGGAGGATTTGCGCGTAGTTGAGCTGGCGCGGTTCGGGCGCGGCCGAGAACCAGAAGCGGGGACCGCCGCCACCGACCCAAGTGGTAACCGATTCGAGAACGCCCTTGTTGGCCGTGCGCATGATGAGGTCTTCCGCCTGAAGGGCAGTTTTCTGCGTGGACACAAAGGCGGCGTCCTCCGGGAGCCAGACGTCGACATAGGCAAGGTATTGAAGGTCCTGAGGGAAGTATTGCGGCTTGAGCCGCGAGCCGAAGAAACCGCCGAGGGCGAGGACGGCGAAGGAGCCGGCGAGAACTTTCCAACGGTTGTCGATGGCCCAACCGCCGATTCTGTAGTAGACGGCGGCGAAACCGCTGGTTCTGCGCTCGGCAATGGAGGGCTCAAGTTTGCCACGGAGGAGGTAGTAGCCAAGCATGGGAATGAAGGTCATGGAGACGAGGCGCGAGGCCACCAGGGAACAGGTGATAACGATGGGGAGCGTGAAGATGAAACGGCGCATGTCGCCGGTCAGGAGCAGGAAGGGGAGGTAGGCGACGATGTTTGTGATGGTGGCGTAGAGGATGGCATGCGCGAGCTTGGTGGGTCCAAGCCATGCGGCGATTCCGCGCGGGTTGCCGGCGGCGATATCCCGCTTGATGGCGTCTCCGGCGACAACGGGGTCGTCGACTAGGAGGCCGAGGGCGATGATAAGGCTGGCGATGGAGACCTGCTGGAGATCGATGCCGAGGAGGTGCATCATGCCGAAGGTCATTGCCAGGGTGATGGGGATGGAAACGGCCATTAGCGCGGCGGAGCGCCACTCCCAGAAACCTATGAGGGAGACGAGCACGACGAGGACGATGGCTTCCCACAAGCTGTTCATGAAGAGATGAACGTTCTCGGTGACCTGGACGGGTTGGTCAGAGGTGCGGGCCATGACGAGGTCGGCGGGCAGGCGCTTGCGTAGTTCGGCGAGGTTGCCGTCGACAGCCTGTCCGAAGACGCCGATCTGTTCGCCCGCGCGCATCTGGACGTCGAGGGTGATGGCGCGGGTGCGGCGCCACTGGCCGTCTGCGTCGCGCCAGGTGTAGTAGTGGGCGAAGCGGGCGGGGTTTTCATAGCCGCGATAGATTTCGACGAGGTCGCGGACGTAGGCAGGTTTGCCGCCACCGGCGGGGGCGATGAGCACGTCGCCGATTTCTCGCTCGTCGCGGAATTCGCCACTGGGGGCGACAGGCATGTTGCGGCCGCCGGCATTGACGAGACCGCCGGGCATGGCGATGTTGCGCGCGTTGAGAGTTTGCT
>DASRHX010000102.1:0-3172 GCA_035650295.1 Bryobacteraceae bacterium
CGATCTTCTTGCCTCTGATGACATCGTTGTAGTTGAAGTAGAATCGATCTTTGCCGTTGCGGAGGATGATGATTTTCTTCTTGTTGGCCCATTCGCCCAAACCGCCGGCGAGGGTAAGCGCCTCCAACACGGTGGTCTTCACGACGAGTGGGAACATTCCAGTTTTGTTTACGTTGCCGGTAATGTAGTACTTGGAACTGCGAATAGCTCGCATTTGGACGCCAACCACGGGGCTGTTGAGCACTTTGCCAAACTCAGTGGTGAGCTTTTGCTGAACCTCCATCGGAGTGAGACCGGCGATCTCCACTTCGCCCACCAGATTAAGCGAAATTTTGCCATCCGGCCGGACAACAAACGAACCACTCAGGTCGGGTTCCTTCCATACGCGCACTTCGATCACGTCTTCGGCGCCGATCTTGAAACTCTTGGGGTCGGCGAGCGATCCGGCGAGCTCCGGCGCGGCTTCCGGCCTCAGATCGTTGGGCGCTTGAAGGTTGCCTTGGGGTTCCTTCTGATCCTTGGGGGCGGCAGACGGCTGCTGGGCGATTGCGAATGAGGCGCCGAAACAAGTGGCCAGTGCCAGGACGCCGAAGCGTAGGCCGGAAAGGACCAGTCCCCGCGGCGCCAGGCGCGAAGTGCGGGGTAAAAAATGATGCATAGTGCTCCCTCCGTCAGAAGCTGTTCAGGTTCAGGCCGCTCCACCAGCCGGGCACGAGTGACCGCTATGAGCTCATTTTATATCAACTTGCAGGACGTGCCATCCCCTACAATGGTTCTGGAAAATGGTCCTACTCTCGGCAGCCCCCCTGGGACATTAGTACTACCTATCGAGTACCAGACTTCCATACGGATTTCCGGGGAGCAAACATGAACTACTTCTTGGCCAAATCGGAACCTCAGGTATACGCGCTGAATGATCTCGAAAGGGATCAGAAGACCACTTGGGACGGCGTGAAAAACCCACAGGCTTTGCAGGCGATCCGGGCGATGAAAGTGGGCGACCGTGTGTTTTTCTACCATAGCGGAGGCCAGTCGGCCGTGGTTGGCCTGGCGAAGGTGACCAGCGCACCACGTCCCGATCCAAAGAACGAGAAGTTGACGGTGGTGGACCTTGAGTTTGTCGCGCACCTCGATCCACCGGTGACACTTGCCGAGATCAAGGCTGAGCCGAAGTTCTCCGATTGGCTGCTGGTGCGCAACGGAAGATTGTCGACGATGACAGCACCAACGAACTTTGTCGAGTGGATGCGCAAGCGATATCCGAAGGTGAAGATCTAGCCTGGACGGAGATGTCCGGCATGATCGATGCGAACTCATCTCGCCTCACGCGAACTTCCAGAATCATCAAGGCTTCGCGTGAAGTTCTTTATCGAGCGTTTACCGACCCTGAAGCTTTAGCCGCCTGGCTTTCGCCGAGGGAGATGACCGGAAAAGTTCATGAGTTCGATGCCCGCGTAGACGGCGGGTACCGGATGTCGCTGTTTTATCCCGCATCCGGGCAGGAGCACCGCGGCAAGACGTCGGAGCGGGAAGACCGTTTCACTGCACGGTTCGTGGAACTCACTCCCCCAAGCAAAATCGTCCAAGTGATTTCGTTTGACTCGGTAGATCCTGCCTTCGCGGGAGAGATGACCATGGAGGTCACATTCGAGGAGCGAGACGGCGGGACTAAAGTGACCATCGCGTTTGAGAACATACCGCCGGGCATACGGCCGGAGGATAATGACGCTGGCACTCGGTCGTCACTTGAGAAGCTGGCCCGCTATGTCGAGTAGGTAGGTTCGGCACGGAGAGCCGCCGGAGGCGGTTAGGCCCCGGTGGTAAACTGCAGTGTTCATGTCGCGGGTTTCTCTCTTTGTCACCTGCATTGTCGACCAGGTGTTTCCCAAGGTCGGCCTTGCGATGGCCGATGTTCTCGAACGGCTCGGCTATCAGATAGACTTTCCCGAAGCGCAAACCTGTTGCGGGCAGCCAGCGTTTAATAGCGGCTTTTGGGACGAAGCGCGTGGCGTGGCGCGGCACTTCATGGATGTCTTCGAAGGCGCCGAATACATCGTGGTGCCGTCGGGCTCCTGCACATCGATGTGTGGCCACCACTTTGCCGATCTCTTTCAGGACGACGCGGCAATGCTCGCGCGGGCGCATGCGATCGAATCGCGCGTGTACGAGTTTTCGAAGTTCCTTACCGAAGTCGCCCAGGTGGAAGATGTCGGCGCAAGCTTCGCGCACACGATCACTTATCACGACTCCTGCCATGCATTGCGCGAGCTCGGCGTAAAGGCGGGACCGCGCAAACTACTGTCGCGCGTACGCGGCCTGACGTTGAAAGAGATGGACGTGGCCGAGGAATGCTGCGGCTTCGGCGGCACGTTTTCAGTGAAGTTCCCCGACGTGTCAGGCGGCATGGCGCAGACCAAAATCGACAGCATCCTGCGCACCGGCGCGTCGCACATCGTGTCGATCGATTCGAGCTGTTTGATGCAGTTGCAGGGCGTCATCTCGCGGCAAGGCCTACCACTGGAAACCATCCATCTCGCCGAAGTGCTCGCCAGCCGGTAAGCCGCTATGAATCCCATCCCTGTCGAAGCCATTCAAAAAGCCGTTGGCGATTCGCGTTTGCAGGCGGCCATCTACTCCTCCACCGGGCGGCTGATGGAGAAGCGCGCCCACTCGATCGAGCCCGAGGAGATAGACGATTTTCAAGGCCTGCGCACACAGGCCAATGCGCTCAAGAAGCACGCCATCGACAACCTCGACTACTACCTCGAGCAACTTGAGCAGAACGTGATTGCGCGCGGCGGCAAGGTGATCTGGTGTCGCGACGCCGACGAAGCCGTTCAGTTCGTGCTGAATCTTTCGAAGGAAAAGGGCGTCAAGCGGATCGTCAAATCGAAGTCGATGACCACCGAGGAGATCGATCTCAACGAGCACCTCGAACACGAGAAGATCGACGTGGTCGAGACCGACCTCGGTGAGTATATCCTCCAGCTTGCGCATGAGAAGCCGTATCACATCGTCGCGCCCGCGCTGCACAAGACACGCTACGACGTGGCCGATCTGTTCACCGAAACGCTGCATGTGGCGCGCGAAGAGGAGCCGGAGAAACAAACGCAGATCGCGCGGCGCGTGTTGCGCGAGAAATTTCTCACGGCGGAGTTGGGCATCACGGGCG
>DASRHX010000103.1:0-12314 GCA_035650295.1 Bryobacteraceae bacterium
GCGCCCAAGCCGCGAATCACCTCCCAAACCGGCGTGGTCAATGGCGCCAGCTTCCAGCCAGGCCTCGCCCCCGGAACATGGGTCACCATTCGCGGCACAAACCTCGCCTCAACCACGCGCGCCTGGACCGGCTCGGATTTCAACGGCAACGCGCTTCCCACCTCGCTCGACGGCGTCAGCGTCACAATTAATAACCAGCCGGCCTACGTCGCTTATATCAGCCCCACGCAGATCAACGTTCTTTCGCCCGATGACACATCGTCCGGGCCCGTCGAAGTGCGCGTAACCAGCAATGGACAAACAAGCGACCCGGTCGCGGCGACGCTCGCTCCCATCAGCCCGGCGTTCTTCACCTTCGACGGCAAATACCTGGCCGCCACGCACGCCGACAGCTCTTTGCTCGGCAAGCCCGGCCTCTTCTCCGCTTCACCGGCGCTGACCACGCCCGCTACGCCGGGCGAAACGATCATTCTCTACGGTACCGGCTTCGGCGCCACTACCCCTGCCCGCGATGTCACGCAACTCGCCACTGCCATCGCCGGCATCGCCACACCGTTCACTATCGCCATCGGAGGCGTGCAGGCCCAGGTTTCCTTCGCCGGAATCGTGCCGCCGTATGCACAGCTCTACCAGTTCAACGTGCAAGTCCCCGCGGGCCTCGCCTCGGGCGACCACCCCGTTGCCGTCCAGATGAACGGCATCTCTTCTCCATCCAACGACGCCTGCTGCTTCCTTACCGTGCAGTAACTAAGGACGAACCACCATGCGAATTCTTTTCGCCGCTACAGCTCTGTTCACGGCCATGCAATTGGTTCCTGTCGAGATGCGCACGAATCCACACACCAATCCTGCACACACGATGGAGGCGCGGATCGAAGTCCCGCCTCACATCCAAACGATGCTCAAGACCTCCTGCGCCAACTGCCACTCGAACGAGACGCACTGGCCCTGGTATTCCTCCGTCGCGCCACTCTCCTGGATGCTCGCTCGCGATGTCAATCAGGCGCGCTCGGCGATGAACTTCTCCGACTGGACCTCGCGCCCGGGCAAGGCCAAGGGCTTACTCGCCGCTTCCTGCGCCGGTGTGCAATCTCAACGCATGCCGCCGGCCAACTACCGTCTCCTCCATCGCGAAGCCGAACTGACGGCGGAAGAAACGGAGGCGTTCTGTGCCTGGACAAAGTCCGAATCGCGCCGAATCGCCTCCAAACCGGCGGTGAACCGTTCCCCAGTTGAGCCGTCGAGTGGCGTACACACCTCCCTGGAGCACAATTCACCTCCTCGCATCTGATCAATTGCGGAAGGAGGATGGCAGAGTCGCCGGATTTGCCAGCGCCGAACGTGCCGCTCGCATCTTGTCAACGGCCTGAGTGAGTCGGTTTCCGATACCAGCGAAGGACTCCGGCCCGAGGTCCAAGAGCGCCCTCGCCGCAGCCAGATGCGCCCGAGCCGACAGAATGCCAGGCTCCTGGCTTTTGGCGAGCGCACCCTCCGACAGCACCTGGATCGCATCAATGGTTTCGGCGCGTGCCAGCGAGGCCAGGTCGCGCGCATCCTCCTCGCTTGTCATCTTCCGTCCGCGCTCCACAAGGTTGACCGAAGAGCGGATGTTCTCAAGCGCGTTCAGCATTCGCAGGAACGCGGAGATCGCCTGTACCTCTGCATCGTTCGGGTCAGGGCTGATTGCCACCTTCACTAGTCCAATGCCGATGCTGAATGGAGAGCTTTGGAACGCAGGAGTTCCATAGAACGCCACGGCCTCCTCTAAAGTTTTCACCGTGTGGTTGTGGAAGAACGGGCCGGTGTCCGCCGCTTCCACTATAGGCGGTGAGTTGAACTCCTCGATGGGAAAGACTCCCCTGGCCGGAGTGAAGCCGAAGTTGCCAAATCCCCCGGCTGGCAACACAAGAACCCCGAACCCTCCGTCCCTTGGTAGAGAGGGTCCCAGCGCCAGCGCACCCGCTGTCTCGTTTAAGTTCGTCGGTGCGGCCATGTTGAAACCGAAGGGATTGCCATCCAGACGCGGAGAAAACCCTGGCGTCGCCGGGTTGAGCGAAATCGCGGTTGTGCCGCCGGCGTTGAAGTGGCAGGCGTTGCAGTTCTTATGGCCCGGCTCTCGAATCAACCCTGTGTCCAGATACAGCGCCTTGCCGGTGCTCGCCAAGGTGCTCTTGAGCTCCAGCGCTGTGAGGTTGAAATCCTCCTGACGTCCGAGCGCAAGTTGATACGCAGCCAGTGCATCCAACTCCTCATCCGTCGGCACGCGGAAGTCGGCGCCTCGTACGCGGTTCATTGTTTTAGTGGCGTGCTGGCCGATGGCCACGATCGCGAACTCCCGGATCGGCGCGCCATCGTTACCCCAGCCGAGGCGTTCCGGCGGATCGGCGTTCGTCCCTTCGGTGGTGAAGTCGACGCCAAAGGCGGGATCGGGGCGGACATTCGAGTTTCCCAGTGCCAGTACGGTTTGAGCGGAGCGCAGTGTGAACTTGTTTTGCAGATCTTCGAGCCCGTCTACGTTCTCAAGGAAGAGTCCGAAACCCCGCAAAAGAGCGGGCTTCTCCAGCGTAGCGAGCGCGGGATTGGTCTCCGCCACGAACAAAGGATCGCTCGGGGGCAACGTGGCGATAAATTCCGGATCGATCGTGAAGTTGTTGCTCTCCACGTGACAGGTTCCGCACGTACGATCATTACCATCGAATTTCTCCTTCAAGAAAAGCCGTCGGCCTTCAGCGACCAGCCGGGCGAAATCGGCCGCTCGCGTGACGGGCGCCGAAGGATCGAAACCGGGCGTCTCGCCCGGATCACCGGCGAACCGGACCTGCCGGCGGAAGAGCCGGTCGAAGATGCTGTTGGAACCTGTCAACACGAACCCGTTCAGAGGGCTTTGGCCCGACCGCACCACGAGCGCGCGGTCCGGATTGAATCCGGCGAATGCCCCGGCGCCCAATACCACTGCCAGCGTGTGCGCCCCCGCCACCACGCCATAGGTCCCCACCTTTGTGGAAAGATCCTGCAGCTCGGCGAACGTGGTATGACCCGCGTGCGGACGGTTATCGATCAGCCACAAGTCGAACACGCCGCCCAGCGGCAGTCCCCTTACTTGAGAGACAACCGCGCTATTTGTGAAATCGATCCGAACGTCTCCGCCTGCGTTAAAGGATTCGCTGGTCATGCCACGAAGACCGGTCAGCGGGATCACCTGGACAGTGCCGCCGCCTCCGCCTGACAGAAACCGGTCGAAGGCATTCGTCATTGCGGCCGGATCGGCCATTCCGGTGTTCGGCGTTGAGGGTTCAACGCCGAAGCTGATCATCACAAAAGCCAAGCTTGCCAGCGCCCCTCCGCTCAGTGCGGAAGAGTATCCCACCGCTTGTCTCCGTTTGCGCATGTCGATCTCCGTTCCCGGGCTGGCCTGACGGCGCAGCCTGCGGTTCAGATTGCGAGCGTTTGGGCCGTGAGCGGAAGTGACTTAACGTAAGATAGACGTTACCTGACGTTACGTATGAGGCCCTGATGGCCGGTGTATCTTCCGCAAAGCACGGAGCCCTCGAGCCCAGCGCCATCAAGGCTGAACTCGCCAGGATTCTTGCCAGCGGAACATTCGCTCGCGCCGGCCGGCTGAGCCGGTTCCTTCAATTCGTCGTTGAGGCACGCGTGGAAGGCCGCGCGGATGATCTCAAGGAATACTCGATTGCCCTCGCGGTGTTCGACCGGCCGGTTTCCTACGATCCACAAATCGACTCGCTGGTCCGCGTGGAAGCTTCAAGGCTGCGCGCTCGTTTGAAACAGTATTACGAGTCCGAAGGCCAAGGCGACCTTATCCGCATTGAGATCCCTAAGGGTAGCTATGCGCCGGTCTTTAAAGCACAAAGCCCACCGGCGAATAAGCACCGGGCGTTCAATTGGCGATGGAGTGGAATCATTCTGGCCGCGGCAGTTGTCGTCACCGCCATCGTATGGTTGTCAAACAGCTTTCGTACCGGACCGCCTGCCGAAATACGGCCCCTAGCTGCTCTGCCGGGCTTCATGGGTGCGCCAAGTCTGTCGCCGGACGGAACTCGTGTCGCCTTCTTCTGGTCCGGACCCCCTGATCAACCCGATCCCGGCATTTATGTGAAGTCGGTGGACGGAGAAGACCGGCGCCGGATCGCGTTGGGGGATGGTGATCCCGCATGGTCGCCCGATGGACGCGAGATCGCCTTCTCGCGGGGTGGTGGCGGCGTCTTCCTGGTCTCGCAACTCGGTGGCTCCGAACGCAAAGTTGCTGACTCCGGAACGAACGTGGCTTGGGCGCCGGACGGAATGACTGTGCTCCTGCGACAAGAGGAGCTCGCAGGGACCGCGCCATCGGCGGGGATTTATTCGGTCTCCTTAAAGACACTCGAAAAACGGCGGCTTACACAATCGTTCCTTCCGATCCGCGACTTGAGGTTTGCGGTTTCACCGGATGGCAGGACCTTGGCCTTCATCCGAAGGGGAATCCCGGGCCTCGCCGACATTTATCTTGTTTCGATGTCCGGCGGGGAACCACGCCGTCTGACGGACTGGAACACGGAAATGCGCGGCCTTGCATGGACGCCTGATGGACAGGAGATTGTTTACGATGTCACGGAGCCGGCGGGGCCACGCTTGTGGCGTATTCCGGCGCGAGCAGCCGAGCCAGGCCGCGGCGTTCGCTTGGCTGCTTCTACGGGAAACGCGCAGCGTCCTGCCCTCTCAGGTGGAGGCACGAGCGGTGTCTGGAGATTGGCCTACATCTCCAGGCGGTTGGAAATCAGCCTGCGCCTCCTCGACCTCACGAAGCGCGATCCGGCCGGTGTGTTGAGCGCGTCCACTCTGTTTCAGCGCTCCTCCCGGCAGGATTATGGAGGGCGCGTATCGCCAGACGGAAAATTGGCCGCCTTCGTCTCCAATCGCGACGGGGCGGCCGAGATTTGGATTTCAGGGCTCGACGGCTCGAACCTCCATCGCCTCACCAGCACCAACCGGGACCCGGCGGTTGCCAACTGGTCGCCGGACGGGAAGGCCCTCACGTTTATCGGGGCAACCGGTAGGGGCGGCCTTAAGCCCATTCATATAGCCAACGTCAGCGGCGGCGAACCGAGGCGGCTTACACCACCAACAGAGGTCGTCAGTTGGGGGAATTGGTCGCGCGACGGCAGATGGATTTACTTCGGTTCCAACCGCTCCGGATCTTTTCAGATCTGGAAAATCGACCCCAACGGCGAACACGCCGTTCAGGTCACCAGGAACGGCGGCTTTGAGGCCCAGGAATCACCAGATGGGAAGTACCTTTATTTCACAGAAAAGCGTCCCGGGGAGCCCAGCGGCCGCAGATTCGCAGTCCGGCTCATGCGCGTTCCCGTGGGCGGTGGCGAAGAGATTCCCGTGATTCCACAAGTCCATACCATGCACTGGTCAGTGACCGATAAGGGCATCTTTCACTACCTCCCTGGGCCACCTCGCCGGTCGATCAAGCTGTACCGCTTCGACACGGGTACAATCGAGCCCGCCGGCGACCTTTTGGAGCAGAAGTTGCCGTTGGAAGGAGACCTTTCTGTTTCTCGCGATGGCCGCTGGCTGTTCATGAGCCATATCGAGCGAGACTCCTCCGATCTGATGGTCATTGATCATTTCCGCTGACTGTCTTCGATCATCTCGGACCTCACTCCGCCGCAACCTCGTGCGCCTCCTGTCTGGAAATAACGGAAGGATGCACCGGCGACTCACACTCCATACATTTAGTCAACTCGAGTACGCCGGCTAGTCACAGCCATCGGCCGCGCCAGTTGATCCAGAAAACGCTTCGTTCTTTGAGCAAGCTCGCCCAACCATCGAAGCTGGATCTCTGCCCCGGTTCTCATCAACTCGACCAGTTGTGGAGGAAGCCCGGAAAAGTCGATATCGATAGCGCCCCAGTCCGGACGCCGCCCGTCGGCGTCCGTCAGCTTGTACTCGCGGCCAACTTCCCAAGAGCTGAAAAGCTGTCCTGAACGCTCCAGTGTGGAAGGATCTCCGGCCAATGCCGCGACCGCGCGCCCGACAAACAAAGGTGATTCCGACTCTAGGAAGTTCCTGTCTTTCTTCCCGCCCTCGGACCAGTTCCTTTCCGTCACCCCGAAATGTTCCAGCATCGTTTCCGACCTCAGAAATCCAGGGGTAATCGAGACGGCTGCAACGCCGTGCGGCCGTAGTTCGGCGGCCATGTTGAGCGCAAGTCCTTTGAGTGCGAGTTTCACCGTCTGGGCTACAGGGTTGCCTCCGGCGCCGAGCTGGTCGCTCTCTGTTACCTCCACGATGAGACCTCGGCCATTGCGAATCAGGTAAGGAGCCGCATGCTTGGCGGTGATGATGTGAGACAGGAGCGACTGCCGGAGAGCAGCTTCCGCTTTCGCTAAATCGGCCTCCCAGAAAGAACACCACTGCGATAGCGACGGATCTTCGCCGGCGATGCTGTTCACAAGAACGTCGAGTCGGCCGCACTCGCGGTCCACGCGCTGGAAGAGGGCTTCCACTTCCGCTTCGACGGTGTGATCGACTCGCAGTGCGACGGCTAAACCGCCCGCCGCACTGATCATTTCGGCTGTCTCTTCGACCGTCTCAGGCCGGCCGTACGGCGACGGGTTGCCGCGCACGCTTCGACCCGTGCAATAGACCTTGGCGCCGGCCTCGGCGAGTGCCCGGGCGATTCCCCGTCCAGCGCCGCGTGTGGCGCCGGCCACCACCGCGATGGCCCCGGCTAGCGTTTGTTCTTGCCCACTGCGGTCGGTAGTGGACCGTTGAAGCCGCTTCGCCATACGTCCGCCTCCAGCCGAAAATTTTACCTGAGTAAATCTAAATGCGACGGGGACTCTTGCTATGACAGCTCACAGGCGCTCCTTCTGCAGTGCTGCCGTGGTGCCGGTGGGGATTCCAACTTTGGCGCTGCCCTTTAGATAGCCGAGCGAAGTGAGGAATAGATCAATCTGCCGGAGCACGAGAGCGTGCCAAGGCGAGTCTGGGAAGCGATTGAAGAAGCCGTGCGGTTGGCCCTTGGCGGTGTAGAACTCCGCGTGAGTTCCAACAGCGATCAGTTGTCTTGTGAATTCACGCCCTCCATCTTGCAGAGGATCTTCCGTGCCGTAGAACAAGATAGTCGGTGGACCGCCTTTGGTTACTTTCCAACTGGCCATCACAGTGCAGGGCGCGCCCTGTGAAGATTGGCCGGGCGGGCAGCCGAACGCGGGATTCAGCAGCACCAGGGCGTCAGGCTCGTGTGAGAGGGAGCGATCTTCATCGTCGGGTTCGAACGCCGTATTGTAAGCGGTGAAGGCGGCGATGCTGGCGCCGGATGAGCCGCCACCGGCAATCACGCGGCGCGCGTCGGCTCCAAGATGCCGCGCGTTCATTCGGAGCCAACGCATGGCGCTCTTGCCATCCTCGATGCAGCGCTCCGGGGGCGTGTGATGGATGCTTTCAATGCGGTACTCGGGTGCGGTCGCGATCATGCCGCGCGCCGCAAAATATTCCGCCGTGGCCGCGAACTGCGCGGGGCTGCCGGTCGCGCAACTACCCGCAAAAAAGAAGACGATAACGGGCCGGCGATCGGTCGCCTTCCAGTTTGGCGGGAAATAGAGGTTCATCCTCAAATCACCGTGCAGCGTGGTCTTATACACCGCCTGGGCTTTGTTGTCGACGGGACGGATGTCCTTCTCGATCGGCTTCAATGCCGCTGACGCGCTGCCGATTATGGACGGGACGACGAGCACGCTTAGGAGAATGCGCATCATTTCCAACGAGGCCTCCTCCACAGAATAAACCGTGGGCGAGGCTGGGGTTAGTCAGCTCGAAGCGCCACGGCAGGATCGATGTTCGTCGCACGCCGCGCCGGCACCAGGCAGGCCAGCATCGCGATCGCGATCAGCAGGACTGCCACGGATGCGAATGTCAGAGGATCGACAGGCGACACTCCATAGAGCAACCCACTCAATACCCGGGTTAGCGCCACGCTACCGCCGATTCCAAGCGCCACTCCCAAAACCGCCATAACAGCGCCGCGCCTCATGATGGAATAGAGTACCTGCCGCTTGTCCGCACCCAAGGCCATTCG
Source organism: Bryobacteraceae bacterium (assembly GCA_035650295.1). Classification (GTDB taxonomy): domain Bacteria; phylum Acidobacteriota; class Terriglobia; order Bryobacterales; family Bryobacteraceae; genus JAFLBB01. Next base: position 8,090 of record DASRHX010000103.1, read on the forward strand.
AATTCCGAATTCCACGGTCTTTAACGCAACCAAATAGGAAACGACACCGTATGTGCCCCCGATCGTGAGCAGAGTGCCAACGCCCGCGAACAACGCGAGTAGCCAGGCGTACAGTCGCTCTTTCGCCAGCGACTCCTCGATGACCTGATTCATAGTGGCCAGTCGAAAAAGCGCTTTGCCTGGACTCACTTCGCGCATGGCTGACCGCACGGACCCAATGAGCGAGTCAGCGGGTACGCGCCCACTGACAACTAGAGTGGATCCGTGCCGCCGCATTTGGGCAAAATTCTGCGCGACCGCGTAGTAGATCTCTGGGGTCGGCGGTTTGCCGAGGCTGCTCTGTCTGACATCGCCGACCACGCCAACAATTACGCCGCGGCTGGTAGCGCGGCCAATCGGATCGTCATTCGCAAAGTACCGCTTTGCGAAAGTCTCATTGACCAGGATTGCCATTGGCGAATCGCGTGTGTCGTGGAGCGAGAATTCCCGGCCGCGGCGAAGCGGAATTCCCATCGCGCGAAAGTAGCCGGGCGTCACGAAGCGCAGTTCCGTTTGGAGCACACCGGAGCGGCCAGCCATGGTAAAACCAGCCTCCCATCCGGAATTCTGCAGCGGGAGTAGAGAGATCAATCCCGCTGCTTGTACGCCCGGAATCGCCAAGACACGCTCTTCGATAGCCATCGATTCTCGCGCTCCTGATACGATCACATGCGCCGTCAGCACATTCTTGGCCTTTACGCCGGCATCGGTCCGCTGCAAGTTCAGGAACGTCCGAAGCAGCAGTCCTGCGCCAACAAGTAAGACGAAGGCGACGGCTATCTCGCCTACAATTAGCAAATCTCGAAAACCAGCACGCACTCCGCGAGACTTTAGTGCGGCGCTGGTCCGGGCGCTGCCACTCGTCATAGCCGGGAGTACGGCGAAAACGACCGCTGTGCTTAAACACATCACAAACAGAAATGTGAACACTCGCCAATCCAGTCCGATTTCGGCCGTACGCGGAATCTGCGTCGAGGCGAGTGTCGTGAGTGCCTTGCTTCCCCACATCCCGAAAGCCAAGCCGAGGACGCCAGATCCAAAAGACAGCAGGAGGCTCTCAGCGAGGAACTGGCCGGCTTGTCGTGCGCGAGTTGCGCCAAGCGCCTCACGTATCGCCAACTCACGGGAACGATTTGCTGTCTGCGCCAACAGCAGGTTTGCGACGTTGGCGCATGCAATCAACAGGACCATTCCGACGGCTCCGAGGAGCACGAGCAATGACGTCCTCACTGGTGCGCCCACAATCTCCGTCAAGGGCGTAAGCCTCGCTTCAAGACCGGTGCGGAACGCTGCACCGATGCGAGCGAGGTCATGTTGCGCGTCTTGAAGGGGAATGCCCGGTTTAAGCCGGGCCACCACTGCGTCCAGGCGTCCAGCTCCGGTGGAAGTGTCCCATGGAATCCAGACGCCAGTGGAAACCGAACCGTAGGGAAACCGGAACCGTTCCGGCATCACGCCAATGAGCGTGTACGTCTGCCCATCGAGGACAACTGCGCGTCCTATCGCTGAAGCGTCTCCTCCGAGGCGGCCTTTCCACCATTCGTGAGAAGCTACCATGACGTTGTCCGGATCGCTTGAGTGGAACGTCCGGCCGATAAGCGCACTAGCTCCGAGGAGGGAGAAAAGGTCGCGTTCGGCGTAGACTGCGGCGACCTGCTCGGCGTCGCCCTGGGACTGCATATTCAAGCTGGAGCTTCGGTACGCGACCATCCCCTGCAAGGATGAGTTGTGAGCGCGCCATATTCTGAACGCTTCGCGGGACACAGGTCCGGGCGACTCTCCCAGCGACTCTATCTCGAATAGTTGCGCGAGACCCTCGGGCCGGTCAAAAGGCAACGGCCGAAGCAGCACTCCGCTCACAACACTGAAAATCGACGTGTTGGCGCCTATTCCCAGGGCGAGTGATAGAATTGCCGCGGCGGCGAATCCCGGGTTTCTGGCCAACACTCGCCATCCGTAACGAAGGTCCTGGCCCAGCCGCTCCACCCAATTCCAGCCCCACATTTCTCTGGTCATCTCCTTCACCAAGAGGACACTGCCAAAATCCTTGATTGCCGCCGTCTGCGCAAGATTCGGAGGCTCGCCCGCGTCGATTCGCCGCTGGCTTTCCATCGCAATATGGGCACGCACCTCCTCATCGAGGTCGGCTTCGGCGCGTGAACGGCGTCGTAGGAAATCGAAGATTATCCGCGGTAGCATTGCAAAGTCCGCAAAATGAGCATGTCAAGAGTTCCTTGAAGGATCTCGATCCGGTTCTGGCAGGGTCCTTGTTCCGCCATAGCCGTAGGATGTCTACTACTATCACAGAGATTGCAGCGTGTCTATGGCTGGTCGGATCCGGGTGTAGGCCGGCGAGACCGGATTGCACCCCCAAAGTCCCCAAGCGTAGAGTTTCTTCGTATTTCGCCCAGACGTCCGCCCCCATTGCTAACTCCCCGTTAAACCCCCGTTAACAACGTTAAGCCTGCGCCCCGTTCGTCAACCTAAGCGCCCCCGCGCGCATCTACACGCACAGGACACAGCTTTTCGTCATGAATATCCAAACAGCTAAAACAGCCAACCTCAACCGCCGCCATTTTCTCGGAGCCCTCAGCGCGGGCGGTCTCTTCTTCACTACGCGCGGCGCCTTCGCCCAAGCCCTCACCCTCACTCCCGAACAAACCCTTGGGCCCTACTATCCCGACCGCATGCCGCTCGACCTCGACAACGACCTGCTCGTCATCAACGACAACATCACCCCCAGCGTCGGCACCATCAGTTGGGTCTCCGGCCGCGTGCTCGATCAAACCGGCTCGCCCATCCGCGGCGCGCTCGTCGAAATCTGGCAGGCCGACAACAACGGCGCCTACATCCACTCCGCCAGCCCGATCGCCAACCGCGACGCCAACTTCCAGGGCTATGGCAAATTCCTCACCGCCTCCGACGGCGCCTATCTCTTCCGCACCGTTGTTCCCGGCATCTATCCCGGCCGCACACGCCACATCCACGTCGCCGTCACCGCTCCCGGCCGCTCGCGCTTCACCACGCAGCTCTACAAGGAAGGCGAATCGCTCAACACCAACGACAGCGTCCTCAATGGCGTCCGCGACACCACCCAACGTGCCTCGGTCGTTCGCCCCTGGAGTGCCGTCAGCGGTTCCGCTCTCGGTGAGCTCGCCGTTAACTGGGACATCGTTCTCGGCTACACCGCTTCCGATAGTTCTTCGCCCGCGCGTCCCACGCTCGTCTCCATGGTCAACGCTGCCACCTACAATTCCGGCGCTGCCGCCAGTTCGTGGGTAACAATCTTCGGCAATGGGCTGTCTACAAGCACCCGAGCGTGGGACTCGGCCGACATCGTCAACGGGCAACTGCCCTCATCGCTGGACGGAGTAAGCGTGCAGATCAACAACAAACCGGCATCGGTCTACTACATCAGCCCCAACCAGATCAACGTGCAAGCCCCCGACGACACCACCAATGGTTCGGTGCAAGTCACCGTTACGAACGCCAGCGGTACCTCCGACGCGCTCACGTCCACCATCGCCAACTACCAGCCCGGCTTTTTCTTGCTCGCCTCTGAACACGTCGCCGCCGTCCGTCCCAACGGCTCCTACGTTGCTCCCGCTGGTCTGATCAACGGACTCGACACCACACCCGCCCGGCCCGGCGAAGTGATCTCTCTCTTTGGCACCGGCTTCGGTCCATCGAATCCCGGTCTTCCCGCGGGCGCGGTCGTCGCCGCGCCTCAGCCATTGCTCAACAGCGTCAAGATCAACATCGACACTACTCAGGTCGACGTCCAATACGCGGGCATCACCAGCGCCGGACTCTACCAATTCAACATCGTTGTCCCCGACCTCCCCGATGGTGACCACGCCGTCTCCGCCTCCGTCGCCGGTGCGCGTCCACCTAAGATCGGCCGCCTCCGCATCACACGTTCCGCCACTGCCGCCCTCACTCCTGCCAACGCCAAGCGCCCCGTCCGCGTCACGCTCGCGCGCTTCCAAAAGCTTGTGGGCATGGCTGGGGCGAAAGCGGTGTGATCCGGCACCCTACTTCAGCGCCAGCAGTCGCGTGCCGCCAGCCGTGGAAATCACCAGTTCCGCAATATCGATCTCTGGAATCGTTATCCGCTGCCAGTATCCAAAGCTCGTGAACAATGTCAGCTCTGTGGGGCGATACGCTTCGCTCCGTGCTCGCGCCA
>DASRHX010000104.1:0-3726 GCA_035650295.1 Bryobacteraceae bacterium
CGGCACTGGAACGGTGCGCACCCTGCCATGTTTGCCTTTGAGATCGACGATGCACCACCGACCATCCCGGACTTGCAGGTGATGAAGCGTCAGAGAAGCTACCTCCGAGCGGCGGAGGCCGCAACCAATCAGTACCGCCAAAATCGCACGGTCGCGCATTCCCCTCACGGTCGTCGCGTCGGGCGCCGAGAGAAGTGCCTGCGCCTGCTGGAGCGATAGCCAATTGCCGGTGCGGATACCCGTGGACTTCACGCTTTTCACGCGAAGAACCCCGGCGGCTAGTTCGGGGGACAATAGCCCGTTGTCAGCGGCTTCAGCTGCGAGCTTACGGATCGCCGAAAAGCGCACAATGATCGACGACGAGCCCAATCTCCGTGCCTCGAGCGAAGAGCGCCAAGCATTCACGGTCGCTTTCGTGAAGCCCGGCCGCGGCTCGCGCCGGTACCAAGCGAAGAATTCTTCGAGCGCCATGTTGTATACGCGTCGCGTGATTGGCGAAGACACGCTGTCCAGCACCATTTGCTTCAATCTTTGCCATTGGTCCGCCTCGTTGGCGACGATTGCCAGGGTCATGTTCGAAGTCCTGATATGGGGTGTTATCGGTAGTCATCAGGACATTAGCTCTGGATGGGTAGAACATCAAGGCAGGGTGAAAGCATTTCCGAAGCCACCGGCAGTCCTTCATCCTTACGGCCGTGAGTCCTTGTCCCCAACGGCCTCGGGAAGGTTTGCGAAGCGATTGCGAAGGGACAGGCAGCGGTTTCCAGCTTCCGAAGGCGGCGGTACTACACCTCTCGAAGTGATGGCGTAAACCCATTGCGCATTTTTGATGCGAAGATCAGGCTGCTTCGTTCCTGGCCAAGTCTTCTGGATTCGCCCGCGGTAGCAAGTCCCGGGCAGCGTTATAATCCCCACAGAATTGTGGAGACTCTGATATGCCGTCGGAGGCCGCCGTACGTGATCAGCTTGCGAAGATGCTCGCAAGCGGGGTGTTTGCGCGCGCTCCACGACTCAAGGCATTCCTTCAATTCACGGTCAACGAGACCCTGGCGGGAAGAGGCGACTCGCTAAAGGAATTGGTCCTCGCGTCGGAGCTATACGGAAAGGGGTTCGATTTCGATCCCGAAACAAACGCAATGGTGCGCGTCGACGCTCGGCGGCTCCGTGACAAGCTGCGTGAGTATTACGCGGAGCATCCGGCTGACGCGGTGGTGATCTCGCTGCCTAAGGGAAGCTACGCTCCCTCGTTCCATTTCGCACCGACGACCGCAGTTCCGAAGCCGGCGTCAGGACGTTTTGGACGATTTATCCTCGGCCTTGCGGCTGTCTGTGCCGCGACTATTGCCATCCTCGGACTAAGGCCCGAAAGCCCGCCGCCGCCGTTCGGTAGCGTCTCCATGCGCAAATTGAGCCGATCAGGGACAGTCATCACGGCGACTTTGTCGCCTGACGGGCGCACGATCGCCTTCGCAACCGGAGAATCAGGGACGTTTGCCGGCGGCCCGATCGGTCCAGAGAGTTTGCGGATTCGATCGGTCGATTCCGCGGCCGATACCGTTTTGATTCCATCAGGCAATCATCATTTCGCGGGGATAACCTTCTCTCCGGACGGATCCGCGATCGATTTCCCGCTCCAGCGGTCTGGCGGCGCGCCAAATTCTTTGTTCCGAGTGAATGTGCTGGGTGGGACACCCAGAAAGATCGTAGATCACGTTGACTCACCCGTCACGTACTCTAGCGACGGTTCGCGGTTCGCATTTATACGGGAAACAGGAGGTGAGAGTGTACTGCTGCAGGCAAACAGAGACGGAAGCGGCGAACGCCGGATCGCATCCATGAAGCTTCCCGAGTATCTTGATTATCCCGCCTGGTCCAAGGACGGAAGCGTCTTTGCCTGCACGCTGGTGCACCGTGCGCGAAATGAAACTGCAGTTGTGCTCGTCGATGCGAAGACTGGTGCCATTCGGACACTTGGCCCGCAGCGTTGGCGGTTCATTCGGGGATTGTCCTGGATTCGTGACGGGCGTTTTTTGATCCTGGCAGGCCGTCCGCACGATGCTGTGAATTACCGGGTGTGGGCACTGGAGAAGGCAACGGGGAAAGTTTTTCCGGTGAGTAGCGAAACCGATGACATCGTGCGTGTAAGCATGCCAGCAAGCGGGAAACGTCTCGTCGGCATCCAGCGATCGAAAACCTCCCGGTTGGTGTTCACACGAACTGAGCCTACCGGAGATCCTGTAAAGGGTGCTCGATGGACGACGGCTATGACGGGCTCTGTTGGTGGCGGAGGCTCACGCGCCGTTGCTTGGACCAAAGATGGGAGGATCGTATATGAGATCGAGCATCAGCTTTTCGTTTCTCACCCGAATGGAAGCGATCGCATTCAGCTAACTTTTGGGGGAGAGAACAAAAACCCGTCCGTCTGCGACGATGGCAAACACTTGCTCTACTACTCCGGCAGTTCTGCTACTGGAGAGATTTGGCGCGTTCCGCTTAGAGGAGGCACCCCGCTGCGATTGGCAGTTGGGGGCGCGTTTGGCGGACCAGTTTGTGGCCCCGACGTTCGGTGGTTCGTCTTGGCATCGGCGACGGGTGCCGGGCGGCCGACAATGTATCGACATTCAACCGCCGGCGGCGAGCCCGAGCCGTTAAGCCTCGGATTGGCCGAGATGCCGGCAATGTTGTCAGACGGCAGCCGCATTGCGTACTTCACCGGCCCTGGAGCCGCTCGCCGGTCGGGGAGGGATGCCATTGAGGTCGTGGGGCCACAGGGCGGCGTGCCGCTTCATCGATTCCCGCTTCCAAATAACGTCGACGTTCTAGCTCGATTGAAATGGACCCCCGATCGCGCGGGTATCGCATACTCGATGCACCGCGAAGGGTCGGCGAACCTCTGGGTTCAACCAGTGAAGGGAGGGCCACCGCGCCAGCTTACGCACCTTCAAACGTCACGGATTTTTGCCTTCGACTGGTCTTGGGACGGTCGTCAGATTGGTATTGTAATGGGGGTCGAGCCGAACGACATGATCCTCATCGAGGAGTCTTCGCTCCAGCGTTAACCGCCCGAATTCCAATAGTTTACGACCCGTTTAAAACGGGAAAGCCCTTTCTTAAGGGCGGTTCTTTGGCGGATGATTGGCTTAGCAGCGCTTCTTCAGCCAGGAGGACCCCAATGTATACCAAGGCCTTTCTACTAATGGGGGCGATCACCGCTTGTGTTTGGGCCCAATCTCCGTTTCTATTGCGCAAAGACATCGTCGTCGCGCAACAATTCGGCGCAGGTGCGACAGGCGGACCTACCACCCTCGGGGATTTCAACGGCGATGGGAGACCGGATATCGTCATTTGTACTGCGCGTGGGCCGGCAGTCCTGCTTAACCGTGGAGAAGGAAACTTCGCCTCTCCGATCCGCACCTCAAGTACATGCGGCACAGTGACCGGTGATTTCAATAGTGACGGCAGGCTCGATCTTGTCGCGGGTGACGGACTCCTACTCGGCCGCGGCGATGGCACGTTTCTTCCGCCACGCGTCATCGGGCCCGATGGAATCTCTCCTCGCGTAGTCGTCAGCGGAGACTTTAATAGCGATGGAAGACTGGATCTGGTCTTCTATACCGGGCCGGCCAGCACTTGGGAGGACGAAGCGGCGGCGACGACCATTCACTCTATGCTGGGAGTCGGCGACGGCACATTCACCGTGAGTTGGGTAGACAGTCCCTCTCCGGG
>DASRHX010000105.1:0-4273 GCA_035650295.1 Bryobacteraceae bacterium
TCGTGACGAATGGTCCGCTTCTGACGTTTACAGTCAATGGGCACATCCCTGGCGATGAGATTCAATTGACAGGCGACGCCGTCGAAGTGAACGCCGGCGCGCAATCGATTGTGCCTCTCGAAAAGCTGGAGATCTATTTCAATGGTAAGGTGATCGCCTCGAGCGACGGAAGCCCGACCCGGAAGCGCATTCCGATCGACCGGAGCGGGTGGATCACGGTGCGGGCCACCAACTCAAAGCCGCAGCATCCCATCGATGACAGTTACATCGCCGGCGAGACAAGTCCGGTCTACGTTTACAAAGGCGGCCAGCCGATCCGCTCAAAAGCGGACGCCGAGTATTTCATTAAGTGGATCGACGATATCACTAGACAGGCTCAAGCCCATTCCGGCTGGCGGTCCGATAGGGAGCGCAGCCACGTTCTTGGCCAATTTCGACAAGCGCGGGCCGTTTTCGAGCAGCGCGCAAAGGAGAGCCAGTAATGCATCGCAGAGGGTTTCTCACTACTGCCGCGGCGGCTGCCACGACGGCCGCCGGAGCGGCTTCGGTTGACCTGTCGCTTCGGTGCCGCAAGGACTTTCCGCGGGCAATGAACGAGACGTACTTCAACTCGGCGGCGCAGCACCCGCTCGGAAATCACTCCGTCGCCGCCATGCACCGGTACATCGATTTCCTGCATAAGGGGCCGGGCGAGGGACGCAAGGATTTTTGGGAAGACGGCCTTTCGCAGGTGAAACCGATGTTCGCGAGGCTGATCAATGCGAAGCCCTCGGAGATTGCTTTCACCGGCTCAACCACCATCGGCGAAAACACGATTCTCAACGGCATGGACCTGCGCGGCGGGAATGTTGTGACGAATGATCTGCACTACACGTCCTCTTTGTCCAACTACCTGACACGGCAAAAGCTGCAAGGGCTCGATGTCCGGGTGGTGAAGCACCGCGATTGGGTGATCGACCTGAAAGACATGGAACGGGCGGTGGATGCGAAGACCAAGCTCATCGCCGTCTCGCTGGTTTCCTCAGTGAACGGTCACCTCGAGAACATCAAGGCGCTGAGCGATCTGGCGCATTCGCACAAGGCTTACCTGTTCGCCGACATCATTCAGGGCTGCGGATCGACACCCATCGATGTAAGGGCCATGGGAATCGACTTCGCCTCGACAGCCATGTACAAGTGGCTGCAGGGCGAGCATGGGTTCGGCTTTCTGTACATCAAAGAAGATCTGATCGGAAGCGTCCTAAAGCCGACCGAATTCACCGGCCACCCCGATTTCAACTATGCGCCGTGGGTGACGAAACCTGCGCCCGGCCCGGCCGGATTGATCAATCACGCTCCGCAAGGAATCGGCGCGTTTGATTGCGGAACGCCATCGGTCATCACGTACGCCGCGCAGCACGCATCCTTCGACTACATGGCTAAGATCGGAGTCGATAATATTCGCGCGCATTCCAATCGATTGATCGCCAGGCTCCAGAAGGAACTCCCGCCGCTCGGCTACACGCCGATCACACGGCCGGGAACACAGTCGTCGATCGTCACGTTTCTCTGTAAAGACGCCGAAGCCGTCAGGCGCAAAATCCGTGCAAGCAAGGCGAAGATTCTGCTGACCGGACCTAACTCGGCACTGACCGTGGGACGGTTCGGCAACCACGTGCGATTCTCGGTTTCCGTCTTCAACAACGACCAGGACATCAACACGATTCTTGAAGTGCTGGGGTGAAGCAGGTTCAAAAAAGGTGCTACTATGACGCAAACTGCGATCAGGAGGGCACATGAAGAAGGTTCTTCCGCTCTTCGTTTTTACGGCAGCCGCGTTGTTCGCGCAGGGCCGCTCCAGCATACTGGGCACTATCACTGAAGAATCGGGCGCCGTTATCCCGGCGGCGTCCATCACGGTTCTTAACACCGGCACGCAGCAGAAGTGGACCGTCAAATCTGGCGACAGCGGACTATACGAAGTACCAGCGCTCGAAATCGGCACTTACGACGTGACGGTTGAAATGCCCGGGTTCCGCAAAACGACCGTGCGTGGGATCGCGTTGGAGGTCGACCGGCGTGAGCGCGTCGACGTGAAGCTTCAGGTCGGCGAGGTTACCCAGCAGATCAACGTGAATGCCGAGGCGCTATCGGTAGCAACAGACGATGCGACCATTGGCACGGTGATCGACGCGGCTAAGATCCGAGAGCTTCCGCTGCCCGGGAACCGCAATCTGTTCCGCCTGGCATTGCTCGCTCCCGGCATGAGCCGCGGCCCGGCGTCGAGCGTCACAACAAGCGGATTCGGGCCCGGCTTCGGCGTCGCCGCGATGGGCCAGAAGGTGCATAACAACGCGATCTACCTGGATGGCGCACCGCTCAAGACGGCGATTCACGGGGCGGTTCGCATGCGGCCTTCCGTCGAAGCGATTGAAGAGTTCCGCGTGGAAGCAGGGTGGTACTCGGCCGAGTACGGCACGCAGTCCGGAGCCCAGATTGTCGCCACGATCCGGCCTGGCACAAACGAATTTCACGGCACGCTGTTCGAGTTTCTCCGTAATGAGGTGTTGGATGCTCACAGCTTCTTCGACCCACCGGGCTCGAAGAGAACACCGCTGCGCCGCAACACCTTCGGCGGCGTGGTCAGCGGACCGGTATGGATACCCAAGGTTTACAGCGGCCGGAATCGAACATTCTTCACTTTTAACGGAGAACTCTACCGCGAGCGCCGCAGTACGCAGGGATTCGGCATTTATCCCTCGGCTCGTATGAAGGCCGGCGATCTTACGGAAACCTTCTTCCGGCGCGCGGACGGCTCTCTGATCCCGATTATGGATCTCGAATCGCGCGCGCCATTTCCGGGAAATCAGATTCCGGCCAGCCGCATCTCGCCGATTTCCACGAAGCTGTCCCAGTTTTGGCCAACTCCCAATTTCGGCTCCGGGCAATTCGACGGCGGCAACAATTTCCAGGGCGTGAGCCGAAACCGCGACAACGACGATCAGTACTTCGCGCGCATCGATCACAACTTCGACAACAAGAACCGGCTCTTCGGACGTTACGGAATTCAGACGGTACAACTGCCGGTCTTCCCCCTCAACCCGCACCCGTTCTTCGTAAATCGGCGTCCACGCCGGCAGCAGAATGCGACCGTCAACTACACGCGCGTCTTGACGCCGACCTGGCTCAACGTCTTCAAGGTCTCTTACAACCGGGACATCTTCAAGACGAACGACGACGTTAGCGGCACAAGCTTTAATATCCTGAGGGATCTCGGCATCCCAGGACAAACGAATGCACCGAGCGATACCGGCCTGCCCAGCATCGGTCTCGGCGGCAGCGTCTCGGGGCTCGGCACTACCGACATCAACACGATCTGGGATGAATCGCGACAGCTGTCCGACCAGATCACCTTCACCAAGGGGAAGCACTCCGTCAAGATCGGCAGCGAATTCACGCTGCTGCGGCTCGATCGACGAACCATCAGCTTCGTCCGCGGCGCATTTGACTTCACCGGCATTCACGCGGGAACTGCTCCCGGAATTGCAGGCAACGAACGGGGCCGGCTCGCTTGGGCCGACTTCCTGCTCGATCAGCCCCAGCAGGTCCGCCTGGGCTTCACCGACAAGCTTCCGCCGGGCGCAGATCCCGGCACTTTTCCGCGTACGCGCTTCTGGCGATCGCACAGCTATGTCACTGACGACATCAAGCTCACTCAGAAGCTCACGATGAACGTCGGCGTCAGGTACGAGTTCAACTCCGCGATCACCGACATCGGTGGCCAATCTCGCAATTTCGATTTCACCAAGCAGGAACTGTTTCCCGCCGTCCTGACGAAGGGCCCGCTCAACGACCCGAGCAAAAGGCTATTCGCGCCGCGCATCGGCTTTGCCTGGCGGCCCTTCGGCGGCAACAGCACCGTGATCCGTACGGGCTACGGCGTCTTCTACAACGTCAACATGATGAACATGTTCGTACCGGCTTTGGCCGCCAACCCGCCGAACAATCTCAATATCAACGAGCTGAACTCGGCGGGCGCGGTGCGCATCCGCATGCGCACCGCCGATCAGGCCGCAGCCTTGAATATCAACTCCGAGATCAACTCGGCGGACACCAAGCGCGGCGTCGGCGACGTGCAGCAGTGGAACTTCAATATCCAACGAATGCTGCCGAAGGCCGTACTGGTCGAGGTAGGGTACATGGGGTCCAAGTCGGCCCACTTCGATTCTCCACGAACCGTGAATCCCTACGTGCAAGGGACTGCGCAACGGATTTATCCGAATTGGGGACCGAT
>DASRHX010000106.1:0-2493 GCA_035650295.1 Bryobacteraceae bacterium
ATCGTGCTGCGCACGCCGAAGGGCTGGACCTGCCCCAAAGAAATCGACGGCCGCCGCACCGAGGATTACTGGCGATCGCACCAGGTGCCGATGGGCGAGATGCACGAAAAACCCGGCCACATAAAAATCCTCGAACAGTGGATGAAGAGCTACAAGCCAGAGGAACTCTTCGATGCCAACGGCCGCTTCAAACCCGAACTCGCCGAGATCGCCCCCAAAGGTCAACGCCGCATGAGCGCCAACCCGCACGCCAACGGTGGCCTCCTGCTTCGCGACCTGCGCTTGCCGGACTTCCGCAAATACGCCGTCGACGTGAAGAAGCCCGGAGCCACTGATGCGGAGGCCACGCGCGTCATGGGCAAATTCCTGCGCGACGTGATGAAGCTGAACATGGACAGCAAAAACTTCCGTCTCTTCAGCCCGGACGAGAACAACTCCAACCGCTGGCAGGATGTTCTCGAGGTCACCAACCGCACGTGGCTGGCCGAGCGCTTCAACTTTGACGATCACCTCGCGCCCAACGGCCGCGTGATGGAGATGCTAAGCGAGCACCAATGCGAGGGTTGGCTCGAAGGTTACCTGCTCACCGGACGCCATGGCTTTTTTTCCTGCTACGAGGCGTTCATTCACATCATTGATTCGATGTTCAACCAGCACGCCAAATGGCTCAAGATTTCCAACCACATCCCATGGCGTCGCCCAATCGCCTCGCTCAACTATCTGCTCTCGTCGCACGTCTGGCGCCAGGACCACAACGGCTTCTCGCATCAGGACCCCGGCTTCATCGATCATGTCGTAAACAAAAAGGCCGAAGTCGTCCGCGTTTATCTGCCTCCCGATGCGAATTGCCTGCTCTCGGTCACCGATCATTGCCTGCGCAGCCGCAACTACGTCAACGTCGTCGTCGCCGGCAAGCAACCCGCGCCCGCGTGGCTGACTATGGATCAGGCCGTCAAGCATTGCGCGGCAGGCGCTAGCATCTGGGAATGGGCCAGCAACGACAAGGGCGGCGAACCGGATGTGGTCATGGCCTGCTGCGGCGATGTGCCGACACTCGAAACCCTCGCGGCCGTGGACCTGTTCCGCCGTTATCTGCCGGAGTTGAAAGTGCGCGTCATCAATGTCGTCAACCTCATGAAACTCCAGCCCGAGCGCGAGCATCCGCACGGCCTGAGCGATCGCGACTTTGACACTCTGTTCACGAAGGACAAACCGATTGTCTTCGCCTTCCACGGTTATCCGTGGCTGATCCATCGCCTCACCTATCGCCGCACGAATCACAAGAATCTTCACGTCCGCGGCTACAAAGAGGAAGGCACCACTACGACGCCCTTTGACATGGTTGTGCTCAACGAGATGGACCGTTTCCACCTCGTCCAGGACGTCATCGATCGTCTGCCGCAACTCGGCTCGCGCGCCGCTTACGCGAAGCAGCGCATCCGCAACGCGCTCATCGAACATCGCCAGTACATCAACGAACGCGGCGAGGATCATCCATCTGTCCTCGGCTGGAGATGGGGCCAGAAAACTCCACTCGCCGTCAAAGGTAGTTCCACCGAAGGCGACAACGTATGAAAGCTTGCGGTCTCGCTTGCCTGCTCCTGGCCGGATGTGTGGCCCCTCCGGACAAGCCGCCCATCCCAAAGCCCGGTAGCGGCATCGCTGAGTACCGCGAAGTCGTGAAGCACGCACACCGAGCCGTCGCCGACACCGTCGATTCCCTGCAGACGATCGCGCGAGACCCCAATCGAAGCCTGGCGGATTTCGACCGTACCTTCGACCAACTCGAACTCAATTCCGTAAAGGCTCGTTCCCGCGCCGAAGCAATTATCGCGCGCGGCCAGAATTACTTCGATGAATGGAAGGAGCAATTAGCCCTCACGAATAAGCCCTCCGCGCAAGCCGACTACGACCGGCTCTACGGTCACTTCACGCTCATTCGCGAGCGCTCCAGCGAAGTGCGCGAGGAATTCCGCCCCTTCATGGCGAATCTCCGCCAATTCCGTGCAAGCGTCGATGTGACCAGGCGGCCTGCGCCTGACGATATCGACGGCCTTACCACCAGCGGACAACGCGTACTTAAATCCCTCGATTCCGTCTCCGCCGCGCTCAACAACGCCGAAGCCGAACTCCATGCCAAAAGATAGAACAGCGCTGCTCTTGCTCGTGCTTCTGCTGCTGTCGCCGCAACCGCACGCGTGGACGCAATATCCCCCGCCGGCGTTGGTCGGTTCGACGCTCGGCCAGGATCTCCGCAATGCCGCGAACGCCACCCAAAACCAACTCAACCTCGTGCGCACCGCGGCCGATGATTGGCGCCGGCGCGCCGATTCCGTGGGCTATGCGGACGCCAACTTGCGGCGGGATCTGGACAACATCCAATGGTACTTCCAGGGCTTGCGCACGCAGTTCAACTGGCTCGGCCAGCTCGCGCTTCAGTTGGGCCGGCCCACCGCCAACAACGCCGTCGCCGAACTGGACGCCGGCTTGAAC